>JAUSKE010000071.1 GCA_030649435.1 Deltaproteobacteria bacterium | reverse complement strand
GTTGAATTTTTTACATCCCCATCAAGGGCGACAACAGTAGGGTACTTGGAGGCAAGATAAGTCAGTGATTCCCCGTAAGCCTTACGGGTCGCAATCTCCTGTCCGAGCGGGTAGTGAGGACGGGCGACTTCTTGGTTTTTTGGCGTGGCTGGTTTTGTTTTTTCAGGTCTGGCCACCGTACCGGTGTCGGCAGGATTCAACGGCCCCAATTCTTTCAGGGCTTTTTCTAAATCGGTTTTGGAAAGTGGTTTACCGTGCCATCCCTCTTTGTCTTGCAGGAAGGAGATGCCGGCCCCCTTAAAGGTTTTGGCGACGATCATTATCGGTCGGTCTTTGATGGCGAGCGCTTCTTGAAACGCCTTGTCGATTTCAGGGAGGGAATGGCCGTCGATCGTGATGACATGCCAGCCAAAGGCCCTAATCGGTGCGGCGTACGCCTCCAGGTTGTGGCCGTACAAGGTCTCGCCACTCTGCCCCATCCGATTGACATCCAGAATCCCGATCAGGTTATTCAAACGATAGTGTGCGGCGAGCTGGATCGCCTCCCAAACGGAGCCCTCAGCCATCTCTCCATCCCCCAAGAGAACAAAGGTTCGGGCCGGAAGCTGGTCTAATTTTTTGGCGTTCAACGCAAAACCGATCCCAATCGAAAGCCCCTGACCCAAACTCCCGGTCGCTGCTTCGGCATAACGAAACCCGGGGGTCGGGTGTCCTTCGAGAGGAGAACCTAATTTTCGAAGCTGCAACATCTCGGACGGCTTGATCATGCCAGCTGTGGCATAGAGGGCATAAAGAAGTGGGGCGGCATGCCCCTTTGAAAAAATGACACGGTCATTGTTTGCCTCTTCCGGATGGTCCAGATCGGCCCGGAGATAACGAAAGAAGAGGGTGGTCATCAGGTCGGTTGCCGAAAGCGAAGAGGTTGGGTGGCCTGAACCGGCCTCGGTCGTTGAGGTCAGGATATGGTACCGGACTAATTTCGCGAGTGCGGCAAGATCTTGGAGCGGCGACATGCGGCCTTTTCTAGCGAGGCTTTTGGAAAAAAGCAATGTACTTTTAACGCCAGACGTGACAAATAATTTCCCCTATGGAGAGGTCCCTTTTGTCCAAAGGTTTTATCCTTAGCCTCTTTTTTCTGATCCCCTCGCTCGTTCTAGGGGGGAGTTCTAAGGGTGCGTCACCCAAAGAAAAGGGGATCTCTCGGGAACTTTACAAGGAACTCGAACTCTTTACCAAGGTTCTTCACTACGTCAAAAGCGATTATGTTGAGGAGGTGAAGGAAAAGCAGCTGATCGAGGGGGCGATTCGCGGGATGCTCTCGACCCTCGACCCGCATAGCCTCTACATGCCGGCCGACCTCTATCGGGAATTGAAGGTCGATACCGAGGGAAAATTTGGCGGTGTCGGGATCGAGGTGACGATCAAGGATAACTGGCTCACCGTGGTCACCCCGTTGGAAGACACCCCGGCCGCCAAGGCGGGGATTCGTGCCGGAGACAAGATTCTCAAGATCAACAATAACTCGGCGAAGGGGATATCATTGATCGATGCGGTCAAGATGATGAGGGGGGATAAGGGGAGTCGTTTGAGGCTCACGATCGTTCGCGAAGGGGTAAAGCCGTTTCAGGTCACTTTGGCTCGTGACTTGATCCGGATCAAGAGCGTGAAAAAAGAACTGATCGATAAAAAATATGGTTATGTCCGGATTACTTCCTTCCAGGAGGGAACCGCCAAAGAACTCGACCGGGCCCTGCGTGAGCTTGAAAAAAAGGCGGATGGAAGACAGTTAGGTGGTCTTGTGCTGGACCTCCGTAACAACCCAGGCGGCTTGTTGGATGAGGCGGTTGATGTCGCGGACCAGTTTTTGGAGAGCGGTCTGATTGTGAAAACGACCAGTCGTGATGAGGAGATTGATAAACGGGAGGCAAAGCGGGAGAGGACCCACCCGATGATGCCGCTCATCGTTCTTGTTAACGGTGGCAGTGCCTCGGCGGCGGAGATCGTTGCCGGCGCGTTGCAAGATCAAAAGAGGGGGGTTATCGTCGGCACGCAGACTTTTGGTAAGGGGAGCGTCCAGACCGTTTACGAGCTGGGGGATGGTTCGGCGTTGAAGCTGACGATCGCCCGTTACTTTACCCCTTCGGGTCGTTCTATCCAGGCGCAAGGGATCAAGCCGGATATCATCGTTCCAGAGGTTAAGATTCTTGAAACCGCGGCGGTGGATCAAAGCACTCTTCGCGAGAAGGACCTCAAAGGACATCTCGAAGAGGAGTTTGACGAAAAAGAGAGCAATCTTCCCTCAAAATCCAAGAAACCTAAAGAATCGGCGGTGACGGTTGAAGATTACCAGAAGAAGGTGGCCCTCGATTACCTCCGGAGTTGGGATAGTTTTGGAAAAGTAATTCCGGCGGCTCAGTAGTGGCTGGCGTCTTCTTCTGCCGATTGTTTTCCCTTGCCGGTTTTGACCAGATATTTTCGAATCGCCTTGATCACCCTCGGCATCATCTGGTGGACCCCCCAGACGAGCAAAAACTTTGGGATCTGGTAGCCGCTATTGGCGATCGCTTGGTAATCCATTTCGGTTCGGTTAGAATCTTCTTGAAATGGCTTGAGCAGGATCTCGCCGTCGTAGGCCTTGATGTTACCACCGATCAGGGTAAATTTTGAACTGAAGAGTCCTTCTTTTGTACGGGTTTCGTCATGGGTATGTTTAATGACAAACCACTTGTTGTCCACCGGCCAGGGGAGGTCGTAGAACTGCAGGGAGTAAGACTCCCAGACCTTTCCCGGTTTTCTCTCTTCATCCTGATCAAAGTGGCGGTTCCCCAAGAGTTTGTAGAACTCCTTGGCGCTCTTCGGCTTCGCGTCTTGGAACTCCTTGATGAAGGCGGGGGAGAGGGCGACGCTATCCTTGAGGGACGGCATTTTATACTGGTTCCAGTCGTTGGCCCGGAAGTACAGTTCCCAAACGGCCGTCGGACTGGCCTCAATCGCACCGACGATCCGACCGCGGATGCCGGTATCTTTATCGTAATCGGCCTCACTGTAGATCCACCCACGGCTGAGACTTTTGGAAAAGGCTGCTTCTTTAGTCAGTTTTTTGGCGACGTAGACCGCGTCCGATGTGGCTGGGAGGAGGAGCTGGGAAAGAAAACTAAAAATCAGGGTCAAGGCGGTCAAACGTCGGCGCATGAATCCTCACTCTGCGGGAGAGCGGCGGTTTTGTCAAGGTTACTTCTTGACAATACCTACCCCCTAAGCATAAAATAGTGACCATGAAGCCGGTCTCAAAAAAAATCATGCAAGCCTTTAAGGAATGGGGCGAAGCCGGGGGGAAAAAGAGGGCCAAAAACCTTTCGTCTTCGGCCCGCCAGGCTATTTCGAGGCATGCCGCCGAAATACGTTGGGGTTTGCAAAAAGCGCCCGAGTCACCGATGTCCAGCGTGCGGCTTAACGAAGCGGTTTGGGAAAACCCGGTCTATCTGGAAGAAATTCTCTCTTACGGAAGTTTGAGGGACTGGAAGGAGCTTCGTCGCAGGATTGCCGATCGCCCCTTTGGTGCTGAAGCGGATGCCCTTGAAAAAGTCCTTCAGGCCACGAACATTTATGGGACAACTTCTTTGTGGAAAGCGATCCTTGGTCGTTTTCAGGGAGGGTTTTTATGAAAAAAAAGGAGAACAAGCTGCCCGCATGGGAAAGATTGCTCTCGTCACAGGTTCTCTTTCAGTCACACTTTCCGGAATCTATTCTTGTCGGGGGGACAGCCGCGGCGCTTCATGCCGGTCATCGTGTTTCGATAGATGCCGATCACATTTTGCCAGACCTCAAGAAACGATTTGCTGAAATTTTGGC
>JAUSKE010000063.1 GCA_030649435.1 Deltaproteobacteria bacterium | reverse complement strand
CTCGAGGTGGCCGGAGGTTTTCCAAAGATCGCGCCGCGCCAGATGCGGTGTGAAGACAATCTCGTACCCCTGACGTAGATGTTCCTCGCGCCAAAAATCCTCAATCACCTTTCGGATCCGTGCCCCTTTGGGGTGCCAGAGGATCAAACCAGGCCCATCCTCCTCCATCGTGCTGAAGAGATCCAAGTCACGACCGAGTTTACGATGGTCTCGCGCCTCCGCCTCCTTGAGACGGTTGAGATAATCATCCAAATCTTTTTGACTAAGAAAGGCGGTCCCGTAGATCCGTTGCAACATTTTATTTTTTTCACTGCCACGCCAGTAGGCGCCAGCGACCGAGAGAAGCTTGAACGCCTTTAGTTCCCCGGTCGATCCGGTATGCGGTCCCTTGCAGAGATCGATCCACTCCCCATGCTGGTAGCAGCTAATCTCCTCCCCCTCCGGGATTCCTTCGATGATCTCCACCTTGTACAGTTCCCCTTTTTTCCGAAAAAACTCGATCGCCTCTTTGCGGCTCATCACCTTTCGAACAAAGGGAAGATTTTTGGCAGCGAGCTCCTTCATCTTGCTTTCGATCTGTTGCAGGACCTCCGGTGTAAACGGCTTGTCGCAATCGAAGTCGTAGAAAAAACCGTCGTCGATGACCGGACCAATCGTGACCTTCGCCTCGCGAAAGAGCTCCTGCACTGCCGATGCCATGATATGGGCGGCACTGTGCCTTAGTTTCTCAATCGGATCGTTCTCATGTCCCACACGACAAACCATGTGGGTCCTACAGGGCTCGAACCTGTGACCTCTACCATGTCAAGGTAGCGCTCTAACCAACTGAGCTAAGGACCCTCATTTCTTCGTAGGGGCTTGCGTCGCCCCCTCCACTGGCAAAGCCAGATGGAGCCTCCCCCTCTCAGCCCCTCTGGGGCTTGTAAATCATTGAAACGGCTAACAATATTACTAGGCTGTGTCAATAAATAAAGGGACGGATGGAAGAAATTCTGAAATAGTTAAAGTGGAAGTTTAAAAAGCCTTCTTAACACATCGGCGGATGAGAGCCCTTCGTTCTCCACCTCCTCCGCTTTGAGCCGGGTGACCGGCTCGTGAAGCACCTTGTTCACGATCGCGCGGGTGCCGGCCTCAATCACCTCGCGCATCTCAGGGCTCACTGGCCCCAAAGAGGCCATCATTTTTTGAACCTCTGTCTGACGAATCGATTCAATTTTTTGGGAGAGCTGGGCAATCGTCGGCGAGACCTCCCGCTCCAGGAGCGACTTCATAAAACGATGAACCTCCCCTTCAATAATGGTCTCCGCCTTCTTTGCCTCCTTTTGACGAGCCGCCAACCCTTCCACCACCAAACCTTGTAAGTCATCCAGGTCGTAAAGATAAACATTGAAAAGACTGTTTACCTCTGGCGCCACGTTACGGGGGAGACCGATGTCGATAAGGAAGAGTGGGCTGCCCTTTCGCCGCTCCATCGCCTGAGAGACAATTTCGGGCGTTATTAAAAAGGAATTGACCGAGGCGGAGGTCACAATCACATCATAGTCACTCACAGCCTCGGCCAGACGATCAAACGGAACCACCCCTCCTTGAAATCGTTTGGCAAGAAGTGAGGCCTTCTCCTCCGTTCGGTTGCAGAGGCCCAGTGTTCGGATCTTTCGTTTGACAAAATGTTCCGCCGCCAGTTCGGCCATCTCTCCGGCACCGACCAACAAGACCTTCTTTTCGCTTAAATCCCCGAAAATCTTTTCCGCCAAAATCACCGCCGCATAACTGACTGAAACCGGACGGAGCGAGATTTCGGTTTCGGTCCGGACCCTTTTCGCAGTTTCAAAGGATCGATGGATCAGTCGGTTCAAGTAAGGCCCCGTGGCCTGAGCCGCCACCGCCTGACGGTACGCCTCTTTCACCTGACCGGTAATCTGCGGCTCCCCAATAATCATTGAATCCAGACTCGCCGCCACCCGAAAGAGGTGCCCCACCGCCTCTTGGTTGGAATGACAATAGAGAAGGGTTTTATCCGCCGCTCCAAAAAAAGCGTTTCCTTTTTCTTCAGCCCGCTCGCGGTGCTTCGCCACCAGATACAGCTCTGTTCGATTGCAGGTTGAAAGCAGAAGAGCCTCTTGAATGTCCGCAGATTGGGCCAAAGAGGAAAGCAGCTGGGTCCCCTCTTCCGGTGTCACGACAAACTTCTCCCGAAGAGCGAGAGGTGCTGTTTTGTGAGAAAGCCCAACCACGACAAGATGCATAATTTCCCCTAGACTCTTTAATGATGCTCAAATCCAAGAAAAGTTAAAATAATGACCGACAATCCCAGAAGCGAAAGTAAAACGGCCCGCCGGCCTCGACAGCCAGCCTGCATCCGGACGTTTAAGAAAACAAGGTAGAGAAACCAGGCGACAAGCGCCCCCCACTGTTTTGAATCGCCAGAAAAGAAGATGCCGCGCACCTGATGAAGAAGACCGATGCCGGAGGCAATGCCAATCGTGAGAAGGATAAAACCAACACCGGAGGCCTTCGAGTGCATCTCATCCATCACCTCGAGTGATGGTAGTCGCGGAAAGGGACTTTTCTTTCCCTTGAGTCGCGACTCCTGCAAAAGAAAAGCAACCCCAATCGCGAACCCTAAGAGAAAAAGGGCGATGGCCAAGAACATAAAGAGAAAATGGACAAGGGCCCAGGGGCTCTTCAGAACAGAGGCGGTCAGGGAGTAGGCTTCTCTTTCAAAGAGAGAGATCAAATAAAAAATCAGTGCCGTCGGTATCAAAAGTGGCGCGATCGCCTCAAGATGAAACCGGTTGGCCAAGAGGAGAAAGAGAAGGACCATCACCCACGAAACAAAGTGAAGACCGTAATTGGCGCTGATGAAAAATGGGTAACCGTTTTGGAAAAGGTAGTAGAAAAGGAGAGCAGTATGAAGGATGAAACCGACGAGCAAGATCCGAAAGGCCACCTGCCTTAGGTTGCGGCCAGAAAAGATCCTCTGAAAGAGGTAAACGAGCGTGGCTCCGAGATAAAAGGTCATTACGCCGAGAATGCATGAGAGGTGCATAGCGATTCCCTACAATTTTATTCCAATCTGTTCCAATGAATACTTCTCCCCAAACAACCGAGACATCAACTGATCGATTTTCTTTTCATCCCGCTCACGGATCCAGTTCAAAATTGGCGAGCGGACGAATTCAGCAAAGAGGCCGTCCGCCTCCTTCCCTTTTTCCTTTTTAATCGGAACGCGCAGGGCAAAGAGAATCGCGGTTAGCGTACCGTACTCCGGGCCGAATTGATTCTCAAGCTCTTCCCGGACTTTTTTGGCGAGTGCTGGAGAAGCACCACCGGTCGAGATCGTCAGCAAAAACTCCCCCTGCTGGACCCGCGACGAAAAGGTAAAGTCACAAAGATCCGGCTTGTCGATCACATTTAAAATAATCTTTTTTTGGCTCGCCTCTTCCCGAACCTTTCGGTTCACCAGAGGGTCGTCGGTTGAGGCCACCGCCAGGAACGCCCCTTCGAGATCCCCCGTGCGGTACTCCCTCTGAACAATCGAAAGATTTTTGCCTTGAAGATTCTGCAACTCCGGATGGATCTCTGGCGAAACCAGCTTCACCACCGCCCCCGCCTCGATGAGTCCCTTCACCTTGCGGGCCGCCACTTCACCGGCGCCAATCACGACCGCCTGCTTTCCCTGAAGATCC
>JAUSKE010000057.1 GCA_030649435.1 Deltaproteobacteria bacterium | reverse complement strand
ATTGACTATAACAATGTTAGCAGGTACCTGCCACGACCTCTTCGCGTTGCCGTTCGTGATTCTCGCCATCCGATCAATGTGGATGTTGCCAACCTTATCCTAAATCTGAAACCGGGGGGATTCATGACAGGTGCCGAATTCAGTGATTTTGCCATAGATCACGATGTTTTGCCCATAGGCTATGATGCCTATCGGCTCCACGATTTTAGGAATGATTTTCCTGTTATGGAACGCCAACCGGATGGTTCGTGGCAGCTCAGAAATCCTTCAAGTGATAATGACAGCGGACCAGCGGGTGGTGGCGAGATAAATTACCGCGCATCAGTAGACGAGACCACTCGCCCTGACGACGGCAGCGAACTTTTGGGTGTCCATTCGGGTGAGATCGTTCTCTCCGTCCCCTCCGACATGGTCCGCGGAGGTTTGGAATTAAATCGAGGCATCGCGCCGGAAGTCTCCGGGGCCTTCGAGAATAATCTCACCCGCCTACCACCGCGGCCTTTGGTTCTTCCGTAGTAATCGGTTGATTTTTTCAAAATAGCCCTGTATGCAGGCGACCCTATGATTCAAGCCACTCAAGTCAGGCCGGGGATGATCATTGTTCATGGCGGAGAACTCTACCGGGTCTTGAAGATCGTTCATATTACCCAAGGCAACAAGAGGGGTAAGGTTCAGACGGAGCTCAGGAACATCAAAAGTGGCACCAAGATTGAAAATCGTTTCCGTTCCGAAGACAGTATCGAAAATGCGACCCTTGAAGAAAAGGAGATGGAGTATCTTTATCATGAAGGGGATCGTTACACCTTTATGGATACCCAAAATTATGAGCAGATCGAGTTGGATAAAGATCTTTTGGGAGACGGAACCTACTTTCTAAAATCCAACATCAAGATCATGGTCCAGTTTTGGGAAGAGAATCCGGTCGGCATCGATCTCCCTCCTGAATTTGTCCTCGAAGTTGTGGAAACCGACCCGCCGATCAAGGGGGCGACCGCCGCTTCTTCCTACAAGCCAGCCCTCATGGATAACGGCCTGACGGTGAAGGTCCCTTCCTTTATCAACCGAGGGGATAAAATTAAAATTGATACCGCTAGTCTCGAGTACCTCGAACGAGCCTGAAGTCGTTTCTAATTTTTTTTTGACTCTCTGCATCATAAGTTCTTGAATTAAAGGGACAAAATTCTTGACTTCTTTTCGAGTCGAATGGTACCTGTCCCACCAGTGAAGCGTCTCTTTTCTATTTTTCTCCTTCTTTTTTTCTCTTTCGGGCTCAATGCGTGCAGTCTTTCCAAAGCGGCGTCTGACTTGACTTCCAACATTATGAAGAGGGGGACTCCTGTCTTCGAAGAGGAGGAAGATGTCGAAGTTGCTGCGACGGCCGCCTTGTCTTCTTTAAAGATGCTTGAAGTTTTTGCGCGGGATAACCCATCAAACAAAAATTACGCGGTGCTGCTCGCCCGTTCTTATGGCAACTATGCCTTTGGTTTTCTGGAAAACGATATTTTGCAGTATAAAGATCGCGATCGGGTCAAGTACGACGCCTCACTCGCGCGGGCCAAACTTTTTTATCGGCGGGGGAGGGACTATGGTCTCGATATTTTGAAGAGGAGCGGCCGCTTTCGCAATGCCCTCAGTAAAGACAGCGCCACTTTTGAGGAGATGTTAAAAGGGTACGGCCGTGGCGACCTCGATCTTCTTTTCTGGACCGGTTTCTGTTGGGGCAATCTGATCAACCTGTCGAAGGATGACCCGAGCGCGATCACCGACCTCGGCCGCGTTCAGGCGATGATGGCGCGGGTGTTCAAACTTCAGGAAACCTATTTTTACGCCAGCCCGCACCTCTTTTATGGTGTCTACTATGCGAGCCGACCTCCGATGTTGGGAGGGTCTCCGCAGAAGGCGAAGGACCATTTTGAGGATGCCGTCAAATTCACTCAAGGAAAATTCCTGATGGCCGAGGCGTTGGAAGCACAATTTTACGCCGTTCAGGTTCAGGATAAAGCCCTCTTTTATGAATTATTGCAGAGGGTGCTCGACACTCCGGGCGACCTTTTGCCACAACAGCGTTTGGCTAACGAACTGGCGAAACGAAGGGCCAGAATCCTTTTGGATCGGATCGATAATTATTTTTAAACGGGGTTGTAGGGGCGCCATTAATGGCGCCCTCTCAGGGCGTGATAAATCACGCCCCTACGGAGGGGTTTATGAAAACGAAATTATCAGTATTGGTGGTGATGGTTAGTTTTTTTCTCTGTCAGTCTCTCGCCTGGTCAGCCCCGATTGAAGTCAAGTTTGCCAATTTAGCGCCAGAAGGTTCCGCCTGGGCCAATGTGATGACGGAGATGGATAAAGAGCTCCAGTCCGCTTCAGGGGGGCGGATCAAGTTCAAGTTCTATTGGGGCGGAGTGATGGGGGATGAACCGGACATGCTCCGCAAGTTGAAGATCGGGCAGATCCATGCCGCCGGCCTCACCGGTTTTGGCTTGGGTCAGGTTGTCTCCTCGGTTCGTGTGCTCGAACTGCCGATGATTTTTGCCAATACCACGGAGCTCGATCAGGCCAAACAAAAACTCCTCCCGCTTTTCAAAACAGAGTTCCAAAAAAAGGGGTTTGAATTTCTGGCGTACGCCGATGTCGGGCCGGTCAACGTTTTTGCCAACAAGCCGATCCATTCCATTGCGGATATGCGCGGCGCCAAGTTCTGGGTGTGGGAAGGGGATCCCTTGGCTCTGGCGGCATTTAAGGCCTTCGGTATCTCGCCCATCCCTCTGGCAATTCCGGATGTCATGACGTCTCTTCAAACAAAGATGATCGACGGTGTTTATGGCCCTCCGCTGGGGATCGTGGCCTTGCAATGGCACACGAAAGTCAAATACATGATGGGCCAGCGGTTTAATTATGCGGTCGGCGCTTTTATTATTGATAAAAAGTTTTTTGACAGTCTGCCCTCCGACCTTCGGCGGATTTTTTCCCAAGTGACGGAGAAGTATTGTGTGAAATTGGTGCAGAGGACAAGGGAGGATAACGAAAAGGCACTGCAATCGCTCAAAGGGGTTGGTATCGAGACGGTGTCGATTGGGGTGAAGGAAAAGGCCGAGATTTTAGCGGCAAGCAGTAAAATTTGGCCGGAGCTCGCGGGAAAACTTTTTTCAGAGGAATTGTTGAACCAGGTGAAAAGTATCGGAACCGAATGGAAAGGGTCTAGTGCGCCTGTTAGTCAGTCTCAATAGTTGGCTTGCCCGGGTTGAAGAGTTTATTCTTTCCACGGCCTTGTTGGCGATGGTACTCCTCGCCTTTTTGCAGGTCATCCTTCGCAATTTTTTTTCGTTTGGCATTGTCTGGTCGGACCTCCTGGTCCGCCACATGGTTCTCTGGGTCGGGTTTTTGGGGGCCTCGCTTGCGACAAGAGAAAAGAACCATATCCGCGTTGACCTCTTCAGCCGGTTCATTCCCGCCCGGTGGGAACGTCCCTTTCAGGCGCTCCTCGATCTTTTTGCCTCCATTGTTTCGTTCCTCCTCTTTTTGGCCGCCCTCGATTTTGTCCTGCAAGAAAAAGAATCCGGAAATATTCTCTTCTTGAACGTCCCCTCCTGGATGGTGCAATCCATCTTGCCGATCGCCTTCTTTTTGATCAGTTTCCGATTTCTCGTGAACCTCATCCTCGATTGCTTTGCCAAGGAGATTGTTCATGCCCCTTCGGTGCCTCCTGGAGGGCCTCTCTCGTGATACTGGCTGCCGGAATTCTGATTGCTCTTTTTTTCTTTTTTGGTGCGCCGCTCTTTACAATCTTTGGGGCCGCGGCACTCTTAGGTTTTGTCTCCGGCGGGATCCATCCTTCGGCGGTCATCATTGAACTTTACCGGATGGCCTCCGCGTCGACGCTCGTCGCGATCCCTCTCTTTACCTTTGCCGGTTACATGATGGCAGAATCGAAGACACCTGAAAGGATGGTAAACCTGACGCAGTCGTTGATCGGTTGGATGCCCGGGGGGGTCGCCCTTGTCTGTCTTTTTGCCTGTGCCTTTTTTACGGCGTTTACCGGCTGCTCGGGGGTTACGATTATTGCGTTGGGAGGGCTCCTCTACCCAATCCTCCTGAAGAGGAACTATCCCGAAAATTTTTCTCTTGGGCTTGTCACCACTTGCGGGAGTCTCGGTCTTCTCTTCCCACCCAGTTTGCCGCTCATCCTCTATGGCTTGATTGGTCAGGTCGATGTCGACAAACTTTTTCTGGCCGGTATTGTCCCCGGTTTTCTTCTGATCTTTCTCCTCGGCCTTTACAGCTTCAAGGTTGGTCTCCGGTCCGAAACCGGGAGGAGTCGGCCCAACTTGAGGGGTATTCTTAAGGCGATTCGGGATGGGATTTGGATCATTCCGCTACCGGTCATTATCCTCGTCGGGATTTACGGCGGCTATTTTACAGCGAGCGAGGCGGCGGCTGTTTGCTCCTTCTATGTTTTTATTGTGGAGATTCTGATCTATCGTGATTTGAAGCTGAAAGATGTCCCCCGCATCATTAAGGATAGCATGGTTCTTGTCGGGGGGATCCTGATCATCCTGGGCGTTTCTCTCGGTTTCACCAGTTTCTTGATTGATGCCCGTGTCCCGATGATTCTTCTTGAAACGGTGAGGCAGTACATCACCAGCCCGCTGATGTTTCTTTTGATCCTCAATATTCTGCTCTTGGTGGTCGGTTGTTTGATGGATATCTTCTCGGCAATCATCGTTGTCGTGCCGCTCATCACACCGATTGCGCAGTCCTTTGGTGTTAATCCGATTCATTTGGGGATTATTTTTCTTACCAATCTGGAGATTGGTTACCTGACCCCTCCGGTGGGGTTGAATCTCTTCATTTCAAGTTATCGGTTTAAAAAACCGGTCTTGCAGGTTGCCCGCTTTTCACTCCCCTTTATGTTGATCCTCATTGCGGCACTGATGCTCATCACCTATGTGCCTTCGTTGTCTTTGGGCCTTCTCGATTATCTGAAAATGCATTGATTTGACACCCCTGTCGGGGTTTGTTAGCGTCCCCACTATCATGATGGAAACAGTCATCGTTAGCGCCGCACGCACACCGATCGGCAGTTTTCAGGGAGCGCTTTCTTCTTTAACCGCTACAAAATTGGGAAGTCTCGCGATTGCCGAGGCGTTGCAGAGAGCCGGTCTGAAGCCGGCCGAGGTGCAAGAGGTGATCATGGGGTGTGTGTTGCCGGCAGGGCTTGGCCAGGCACCGGCACGACAAGCCTCACTGGGGGCAGGTCTTCCAAAAGAAACCGGTTGTCTCACCATCAATAAAGTTTGCGGCTCCGGACTCAAATCGGTGATGCTTGCTGACGCGATGATCCGAAATGGCGACGCCGAAGTGGTGATTGCCGGTGGGATGGAATCGATGAGTAATGTTCCTTATCTTTTGCCGAAGGGGCGGTCCGGTTACCGCTTGGGAAATGGTCAGGTGATCGACAGCCTGGTGAACGACGGGCTTTGGGATGTGTATAACAATTTTCATATGGGGTCGGCCGCCGAACTCTGCGCCCGTGAGTACAAGATTTCGCGCGAGGCTCAGGACGAATTTGCGATAGAGAGTTACCGTCGCGCGCAAAAGGCGATCGCCGATGGAAAATTTAAATCAGAGATTATTGCCGTTGAAGTCGCTGAGGGAAAAACGACGAAGAAGATTGATCTTGATGAAGAACCAGGGAAAGCGAATTTTGAAAAGCTGAAAAGTTTGAAGCCAGCCTTCGAAAAGGAAGGAACGGTGACCGCCGGCAACGCCTCAAAGATTAATGATGGTGCTGCTGCCGTTCTTTTGATGAGTAGCGATTTGGCCAAAAAGAAAGGCCTCAGGCCCTTGGCAAAAATTGTTGGGCATGCGGGCGCTTCGGTAGCCCCAGAATGGTTTACCGTTGCCCCGTCGGAGGCGATTCAAAAAGTTTTGAACCGTCTCCAGATGAAAACAAGTGAGATCGATCTTTGGGAGATCAACGAGGCATTTTCTGTTGTGGCGCTGGTCAACAATAAAAAACTTGGTCTTTCAGCGGACCGGGTCAACATCCATGGTGGTGCGGTCGCGCTGGGGCATCCGATCGGGGCCTCCGGGGCACGAATTTTAACAACGCTTCTTTATTCACTTCAAGAAACCGGGGCGAAGAGGGGGTGTGCCTCTCTCTGCATTGGCGGTGGTGAAGGGGTCGCATTGGTGGTGGAACGAATGTCGTAGGGGCGGCCCTGTGTGGCGGCCCATTATGAGGGCAACCACATAGGGTTGCCCCTACAGGGGGAAACAACATGTCTTACCAAAATCTAATCATCCAAAACAAAAATTCTATAGCACAGGTTACCATCAATCGCGAGAAAGCGTTGAATGCGCTCAACGCCGATCTCTTAAAAGAGATTCGCGATTGTTTTTCGGAACTCTCCCAGAATCGTGAAGTACGGGTGGTTATCATCACCGGCGCCGGGGACAAGGCGTTTGTCGCGGGGGCCGATATCGCCGCGATGAGCCAGATGAACGCCTCTCAGGCGAAAGAGTTTGGCGGGCTCGGGCATCAGGCGATGGATGCGATCGATCATTGTGCAAAACCGGTGATTGCCGCTGTGAACGGTTTTTGTCTTGGGGGTGGGATGGAGCTCGCGCTCTCTTGTGATTTTATCTATGCTTCGGAAAAAGCGAAGCTTGGCCTGCCAGAAGTGAACCTCGGGCTCTTCCCCGGTTGGGGCGGGACCCAGAGACTCGCCCGCCTGATTGGAAAGGGGAGGGCGAAGGAGATTATTTTTTCGGCAAAGGTCCTGACAGCCCAGGAGGCCTTTACTTTTGGCATCGTGAACAAGGTTTGTCCGCCGGAGTCGCTTCTTTCTGACGTGAAAACGGTGGCGGCCGAGATTTGCAAAAAGGGACCGGTCGCCGTTTCGCTCGCAAAACAATCGATCAATAAAGGGTTTGATCTGGAACTTGCGGAAGGGCTCCGCCAGGAACGGGAAGCCTTCCCCCGTTGTTTTGAAACCGAAGATCTGAAGGAAGGGCTCAAGGCGTTCCTCGAAAAAAGGCCGGCGAAGTTCGAAGGCCGGTAAAAAATGCTTTCCGAACGAGTCACCACCACAAGAAAGATAGGAGGGATTTTAAAATACCTCCAACTGAAGAGAGATGGCGGCCCACGCCTGATCAATCTTGAAGTCACCAAACTTTG
>JAUSKE010000088.1 GCA_030649435.1 Deltaproteobacteria bacterium | reverse complement strand
CCGAAGAGTTCAGGTCTATACCACCATTGCCGATTCCAACTCACCTTTCTTCGCAGCTGTGAAGGATTTTGATCTGTCCGCTCTGGATCCCAATATTGGCACGATCGCCTTTGTCCGAAATTTTGACTGTTCAGGGACGGCCACCGCTGTTGATTTCACCAAGGCCGCGCCTGATGTCATGAAAAGCGCCATGCAGACCTGTTTTGCCATGGAAGAAGAGGCGCGGGCCAGAGATGGGATCAAAGGCCGACGCTGTGAGCAAGGTGATATGGAGAACGAGCTCAACAACACCGCCAAACAGGGAGGTGGTGGTACTAACTTTGGCCGTTATGGTGGAGAATTGACCCTGACAACGGGCGGTTCGCTCGCGACAGCCAGTTCGCCCTCAAAAATGTTCATCAAGGTCGTTGATGCCACTGCGAGCAAATACTGTTTCCCGATCGATCAGGACTGTCAGGAATTCACAGTCGCCAGCAACGCCGCCACCGGTCTTTCAATTTCACTCGGAGGGGGAAACACACTCACCGCTGTAGGCTTTAATGCTGTTGATCCGGCGACAACGGCCACTTTGACAATTTCTACAGCTCAGGGGACCAGTGGGACCGCCAACTATACCATTTCCCGTCCCTCCTTCACCGGAGGGGGTACGCCACCTGCTGCTCAACTTCCTGCGCCCTGTCAGCAACGAGGATTCAATGAGGCCGATTGCCGCGCTTACTGTGGGCAACCGAACTCTGGTTGTTAGTTTAGTCTCTCTAGCCACTGTCTGATTTCTGCGTCGGCGCGGCCGCTCTGAACAATCTCCTCAAGGAGTCGACGGGCCTCTGCAAACTGTTCCGCTCCGATATAGGCCCTGGCCAGTTTTTTCTTGGCCTCAAGGCTCTCGGGGGCCACCTTCACCATCTTCTGATAGACAGGGATCAACCGGCTATAATAATCCTTCTTGTAGGAGGATTCCGCCTGTTGTTGAAGGTAGTTTTCATACTCTTTTTGAGAGGAGACCTCCACAACAGCCCCCTTGGGAACTGGAAAAGGAAAGAACTTCAACAATAAAAGAATAGCACACCACGCCACGACAACCACAACAACTAGCCAACGCCAACGCATGGAGGCAATCTACTCGACCGCAAATAAAAGATCAAGAATTCCGCTTGATTTTGACGCGAGGCGTTGTTACCCTCAGACCCAACGCATGGGCATCACGCTCGTTCAAAAATCAGACCTCTCGCAAAAGAAGAATTCGAAAATCGCGCTTGTCTTGGCCGGTGGAGCGATCACTGGCGGGACCTTCAAGATCGGCGGCCTGAAGGCGTTGAACGACTTTCTGGTGAATCGCAAGGTCACCGATTTTGACATCTACGTTGGCGCCTCGGCGGGGGGCTTCTTGGCCGCCGCCCTTTCCGGTGGGATTACCCCTGAAGAGATGCTCAAAAGCCTCGACGGCTCGTCGAAACGATTCAGCCAGCTTTCCTTTTTTGACCTCTACAAACCGAACCTTTTGGAATTTTTTGAACGCCCTCCCAAAACCCTCTATCGTCTTGCCAAACTCTTCATCACCACGGGAAAGCTTCCCTCCTTTCTTGAAATGATCCCCTCGGGCCTCTTCGACAATGAACCGCTCGAAAAGTATTTTCGTGAAAATCTGAAGAGAAATCGGCTGACGAACGATTTTAAAACCTTAAAAAAGAAACGCCACAAGTCACTCTATATCGTCACCACCGACCTTGACACCTCCGAGCGGGTCATTTTTGGTCCGGATGAAAAAAACGACGTGCCGATCTCGCAGGCGGTTCAGGCCTCCACCGCCGTCCCCCTCCTTTATAAGCCGGTGCGGATCCAGGGGGTCGACTACACCGATGGGGCGGTCCGCCGGACCACCAACATGGATATCGCTGTCGCCAAAGGGGCCAACCTTATTATCTGCTACAATCCGTTCCGCCCCTACTCCAACCAGTTGATGCTTCGGTACCTCCGACGGGAACGAAAGTATGTCGCCAAAAATCGTTATCTGTCGTCCTCCGGTTTTTTTATGATCTTGAATCAGGTTTTTCGCACCATCCTTCACACCCGGATCCGTTACTACATTGAACAGATGCGGGTTGATCCGAATTTCAAGGGGGACATGATCCTGATCGAACCGAAGGAAGACGATTCGATTTTCTTTGAGATGAACCCGATGTCGTTCTGGGATAGGGCCAAGGCGGCAAGCCACGGTTTTAATTCAGTCCGTTCCACCATTCTCGGTCGTTTTGACGAGATCTCAAAAATCCTTGCGAGCTACGGGATCACGATGACCCGCGACCTGGTCGATAGCGATTTTAGCCAAATGCGCCATTCGAGTGACGAGAAGATCCTGAAGGTCCTTGAGAAGGAACGCCCCTCCCGCCTGCCCTGCCGACGAAAGGGAGGCCAGGGCCGGCTTCGGATCATCAAAGCAGCCTAAAATGGATTATTCTGAAATCACCCCGAAGATTTTTACCGTCAGCGAGGTGACGAGTCAGATCCGGGAACTTTTGGAAACTAATTTCCCTGACATTTGTATCTCTGGAGAAATCTCTAACTTTCGTCCCGCCGCCTCCGGTCATTTTTATTTTTCCCTAAAGGATGCGAAAGCCCAAATGCGGGCGGTGATGTTTCGCGGCGCCAACAGCCGGCTTAAGTTTAAACCGGAAGATGGTCTCGAGGTCATCTGTTTCGGCAAGATCGGTGTTTATGAACCGCGCGGTGAGTACCAGATCCTGATCCAGCATATGGAACCGAAAGGGGTTGGCGCCCTGCAACTCGCCTTCGAACAACTGAAGAAAAAATTGGAAGAAGAAGGGCTCTTTGCCGTGGAACGAAAAAAATCGCTCCCGTTCCTCCCTCAAAAAATCGGCATCGTCACCTCCCCCACCGGCGCGGCGATCCGCGACATGATCCATATCCTGCAAAGACGTTTTCCCAACATCGAAATCCTGATCGCGCCGGTCTTGGTACAGGGGGAAAATGCCGCGCCTGAAATTGCCGAGGCAATCCGAGAGCTGAACCGTTTGGCAACCGTCGACGTCATCATCGTTGGGCGTGGTGGTGGCTCAATCGAAGACCTCTGGGCCTTCAACGAAGAAATTGTGGCCCGCGCCATTTTTGAATCAAAGATCCCGATTATTTCTGCCGTTGGTCACGAAACCGATTTCACCATCGCCGACTTTGTCGCCGACCTCCGGGCCCCAACCCCTTCTGCCGCCGCCGAACTGGTGATCCCAGTCAAAGAAGATCTGGTCTACACCGTGGAACAACTGAGGCATCGTTCTCGAAAAGCGATCGCGCGAATTCTGGAAAATTTCCATTTGAAGATCCGTCAATGGACGAACCTCATCCGGGACCCGTCGCGTCGATTGGCCGATATGGTGCTCACCCTCGACCGACTGACCGACCGATTGGTCACCTCTCTCGAACATTCTTTAGAGATGAAAAAAGAGAACATCCTCCACCTTCGACGACACCTGGAGGGGTTGAACCCAAAAAATATCCTCGCTCGCGGCTATTCGATCGTCACCCGCAAGGGCTCGTCCCACCCGATCACCAAGGCCAAGGATTTGAAAAAAGAAGAGGTGGTCACGATCCAGCTGCACGACGGCTCCGCCGAGGCGGGGGTGATGAAGGTCAATCCTTCTTAGAAATTTCTATCACAAATCTAGCTTTATCGAAGGTAAGAGTCAGGCCAGGGATGTTGGCTTGATCAACAACTTTTTCAATATCTTCTTTATGGGGTGAGCTTCTCATCGATTCTTCAAATCGTTTTTTATAACCAGGGTGCCGGTCGCCTTCGTAGAGATTGAAGGTAAGACTCGAATCCGCTTCAAAATAAACATCATCGACATAAGCGTACCCCTTCGATTCCAAGACACGATCGATTTCTCGGAGAGTGGCAACGGGATCCGGCCAACCACCATACGTACCAGGACTGAGAACACCACAAACAGACCGATCACCA
>JAUSKE010000019.1 GCA_030649435.1 Deltaproteobacteria bacterium | reverse complement strand
ACCGCCCAGCAGACCGTATCTTCTTGAGACAGCCAATTCCGACGGCGCTCTTCATCAAACAGCCCTCTCTCTGACAAACCCGGAAACAGCCACTATCAGGCAGATGGCGGCCCTTCAGAAATCAGGGATCACCTACCTGCTGATCAACGATAACCTTAACATCAAACTCTACAAAAAACAGGGTTCTGCCTTACAGACCGTGCGGATTCCGAAAGATAATAGGAACATCGTCATGAGCAGCATCGTCCATGCCGCCAATGCTGAAGGGATGATGATGTCGGTCTGGATCGATCCCAGCAAAAATATCCATGGGATCATGGGACCGGTACCTTAGAAAGAAAGCAAAGAACAGCCTCCCCCACCGGCACCAAAGACGGTAGGCTCATCGGAAGCGGCTGACCCGGCATCACCGGAGCCTGCTGACGATCCCCCTGCTGGGTTTCCTGCATTACTGTTATCACTCGTGCTATTGCCAGATGATGTTTCGCAAGCATCCCCCTTGCCATTCCCGTCCGAGTCCTTCTGGTCTGTATTCACTACAATGGCACAGTTATCCAGATTGCCACAGACGCCATCCTGGTCCTGATCATTGTTGGGATCGAGAGAGCAGCTGTCGCTGACATCCCCAATGCCGTCTTGATCCGAATCCTTTTGATCGGCATTCGCCACCGTCGGAGCATTATCCAGATTGCCGCATACCGAGTCCCCGTCGACATCATTGTTCGAGTCCGAAGGACAGAGATCACAAGAATTACCAATCCCATCCGAATCGGTATCTGTTTGATTGGCATTCGAAAGATTGCGGCAATTATCTCCGGTATCGCAAACCCCATCGCCGTCCCCATCATTCAGGTTGTCGGCAGGGCAAACATCGCATTCATTACCGAAGGTATCGCCATCGTCATTCGCCTGAGAGGTATTCGCAGTAGTCGCACAGTTGTCAACATCGCCGCAAACTGTGTCGCCATCGACATCGTTGGCCGCATCATCAGGACAGGCATCACAGGTATCCCCCATTCCATCCCCATCCGCATCGGCCTGATCCGAATTAAAGTCATCCGGACAGTTATCGCAGGAATCACCAACATCATCGGTATCGCTATTCGCCTGATCCTGGTTGGAAATAGTCACACAGTTATCACAGGCATCTCCACGAGTATCCGAGTCGGAATTCACCTGTGTGGGGTTGGCGACACTCGGACAGTTATCAACATTATTGGCAAAACCATCCCCATCGGTATCGGGCGGTGGGGCATAAGCCCTTGGCAAAAAAAGGAGCTGCAGAACAAGGAAAGCGAAAAATGCCCTCTGGAAACTTCTTCGTCTTAGCAAGTTAACCGCTTTTTACACTAAATCGGGCCGACTAGCAAGGGTGATTCACCCAAGATTATTTAAAGCTTAGGCCCTTGGGTGGAACTTCTTATAGAGATCCTTCAAGTGTCTCATGCTCACATGGGTATAGATTTCGGTCGTGGCGATGTCGGCATGCCCGAGCAAGGTTTGGACGGCACGAAGGTCGGCCCCCCTTTCGAGCAGATGCGTTGCAAAGGAATGACGCAAAGTGTGTGGCGTCACCTTTTTCTTGAGCGAACCGGCAAGGGCATAGCGACGAAGCAGTTGCCAGACCGCCTGCCGGGAGAGAAGTTTTCCCTGCCGCGATAAAAACAGATGGGCTGAACCTTTCCGCTTGGCCCAAAGAGGACGAACCTGTTCGCAATAGCTCCTCAGGGCGACGAGAGCCCTTTGACCAACCGGAACGAGCCGCTCCTTATTCCCCTTCCCCAAAACAGCGACATACCCCTTTTCAAAATTGAGATCGTTGACCCGAATGCCGATCAGTTCTGAAACACGGAGGCCACAGGCGTAGAGCAGCTCCAGAAGCGCCTTATCCCGAAGTCCCTCCTCTTTTCCTTCCGGAGGTTGTATCAAAAGCTGTTCCGTTTCGGGATACGAAAGAAGATGGGGAAGTTTTCGTCCAATTTTAGGAAAAAAGAGATTATCCGTAGGGTTCTTCGCTAACTTTTTCTCTTTCACACAATAATTAAAAAATTGCCGGAGACTGACCATCTTTCGGGAAAGAGACCGAGACTTCAACCGACTCTTCGAAAGCGACAAAAGATACTCAGTTATTTCTTTTTCCCCCACCGCCCCGACGGATTGGATCTTTTCTTTACTCAGAAAAGAAAAAAAGTGGACCAGGTCACCACTGTAGGCGAGAAGGGTGTTGTGGGAGAGCCCTTTTTCGATCCGAAGAGAGTTGAGATAATCGTCGAGTAAGGTGTCCATGGGGATTGAAATTATGCTGATTCTACTCTAAGTTCGGAACCATGTCTACGATGGATGAAGATAAAGCATTCGAATCTGATTTTCAGATCTTTCCGAATCAAGACTTTCAGATCTCCCCTTCGCTGATGCTTGAGATTGGTCCGGGACGGGGTGATTTTTTATTCTATCTGGCTACCGAGAATCCGACAGAACAGATTGTCGCCGTTGAATACAAAAGAAAACGGTTTGAAAAACTAATCGAGCGGGTCGGAAAGAGGGAACTCAAGAATGTCAGCTTGGTCCTCGCCAATGCCCGCGGGGCAATCCCCGAGCTCTTTAGAGAGGGGCAGATCGGCAAACTGTTTATCCTTTATCCCGACCCCTGGCCCAAGAGACGGCATGGTAAAAATCGACTACTCCAGACTGAGTTCCTGAAAATGGTTTGTGAAAAACTACAAAAAGGAGGGCTTCTGCATATCGAGACCGATGATGCCCCCTATGCCGCAGAGATTGAAAGTTCTCTGAAGGAAATTACCTCTCTCCGACCTTCTCAAGTCACAGCGACCCGAACCATCCGGACCTTGTACGAGGAAAAGATGCGCGGTAAGCGGATCTTTACATTCGTTTATGAAAAATGCTAGAGGCTAGGGATGCCGACAGAACCATCCAAGAGCCTGGAGACCTTCCCGAACCCGAAGCCGGACCGGAACTACGAAATCGTCTTTGACTGTCCTGAATTTACCAGCCTCTGCCCAAAGACCGGTCAGCCCGACTTCGCCACGATCAAGGTCCGCTACATCCCCAACCAACTCTGCATCGAACTCAAATCGCTCAAACTTTATTTTTGGTCCTACCGGAATGAAGGGGCTTTTTACGAAAAAGTGACCAATCAGATTTTGGATGACCTTGTTCGTGCCTGCCAACCGATCTGGATGGAGGTCGAAGGGCATTTCAATGTTCGTGGCGGGATCGGCGCGGTGATCACTGCGGCACACGGGAAGAAACCTTAGGACTTAATCAGATTCATGAACTCCTGGCGGGTCTCCTGCCGCTTACGAAAGACTCCCAACATCGAGGAAGTAACGACAAAGGAACCTCTCTTCTGAACGCCGCGCATCTGCATGCAGAGATGCTCCGCCTCGACAACAACGGCAACACCCATCGGATCCAGAACCTCTTGCAACGTTTGAGCGATTTGGTTGGTCAGCCGCTCCTGCACCTGAAGACGTCGGGCAAACATATCGACCAAGCGCGCTAACTTGCTCAAGCCGAGGATCTTTTTATTTGGGATGTAGGCGATGTGGCATTTGCCAAAAAAGGGAAGAAGGTGGTGTTCGCAAAGACTGTAGAGGGCGATATCTCTCATCGTCACCATCTCTTCATGATCTTCGGTAAAGAGGGCCCCGTTGATGATCTCTCCTAGATTTTCCTGATACCCCTTGGTCAAAAACTGGAGCGCCTTGGCAACCCGCTTGGGCGTTTTTATAAGCCCTTCACGCTCGGTATCTTCCCCCAAAAGGGACAAGAGACGGGTTACCGCCCCTTCCATCTCCTGGTCACGGTTCGGCTGGGGGCGGGCAATAGCAAGTGTTCTCTTCGCTGGCATAGAGAGTCTCCTATCCCTTTAAGGCGGAAGAGGTCAATCGGTTATTTTTTGAAGTCGTTCCAGGAAAACCTCACGGCTTGAAACCTCGCCCACAAAACTGAACTCTTTTAGAAGTTCGCCGTTGGGATTTAAAAAGAGGATCGTCGGCCAGCCAATCACCTCATAACGGCGAACGAGTTCACGACACTCAGGGGTTTCTTGGGTACAATCAATTTTCACAAGGACAAAAGATTCCAAGGCTTTTTTAACCGCTTCATCCTGAAAGATCGTCTTGTCCATCTGGAGACAGGGCAAACACCAGGTCGCCCAAAAATCGATCAAAACCGGTTTTCCCTCCCGCTTTGCCACCTCCAGCCCCTCCGCCAGTGTCGTCTTCCAGGGGAGGTCTGAATGTGAAATGGGATAAGGAGCCGCTCCCTTGAACGACTCGACCGCAATCCAACCATAGTAGAGGGCCGGCAGGAGGAGGAGAACCCCAAGCCCTTTCTTGAGGAAGTTACCAAAAGAACCCCAATGGATCCCACGACTGAGAGAGCCCCAAAAGCTCCCTATAATCAGGAAGGGGACCCCCATGCCGAGACCGTAGAGAAACAAAAGGAGAAAACCGAATGGAAGATCCTTCGTCTTCGCCACATAAAGGAGGAGCGCCCCAACCACAGGACCGACGCAAGGGGCGGCTAAAAATCCGAGTGTCGCCCCGGCCAACAACGCCCCACCAATCCCCTCCCCCCCCATCTTGGCAAAACGCTTCCGCAAGAAAAGAGGCACCTGTAAATGAACAAGACCAAACATTGAAAGCGCCATGAGCAGAAAAAGGAGCGCAAAGAGGATCAAAACCAGACTGCTCTGGAAGAGGAATCCCAAACTTTGACCAACCCAAGCGGCAATAATACCCAAAACAGCATAGACAAAGGCCATCCCCCCGATGAGGGCCAAGGTGAGGACAAAATTCCGTCGACTCTTTCTCTCCTTACGAATGCCAATAAAGGCAAGCGTCATCGGGATCAGTGGCAGGACGCACGGCGTGAAATCGGTCGCGATCCCTCCCAGAAAGGCGAAAAGGCCAGCCAATGGCTTGCTCTGGCGGATCAGCGTTTTTAGATCTTTCTGGAAAAATGTGGAGGGGGTGGCATTTTTACCCCTAAACTGGAGCTCAAAACTCTTTTCAACTTGACGGTAACAAAAGTCACGGGAACAACCCTGATACCGGAGCAACCCCTTGACCACACCGATCTCCCTCCCCTCGGATACCCGAACCACCACTTCCAGTGTCACTGACTGCCGGTAGATCTCCAACATCTTGTGAAGGAATGGGTCCTCCTTCATCACCGACTCGGGAAAGCGGATCTGGACAAGCTGCACCGGGGAGTCGGGAGGAAAGAGAACCTCCATCTTGTCTTTATAAAGGTAATGATCCGGAGGGATAAAAAAACTGGCGAGGAACGAGGCCTCCCCCTTATCGGAAAATTCTAAAGTTGGCTGCCTCACCTCCCAAAGAAAAGGGTCCTCGAGTGAAAAAAGAGGTCGACCCAAGAAAAAAATCAAAAGAATGAAAATTAGGCTTCGCCGAAACATCAGAGTCATGTTATAATCTATTCAGGTTTTTGAGTCAAACTTACTAAGCAGAAACGGGTTCCCAGTGCCGGCAAAATCAACGAATCAAGTGATGATCCAGACGGCGACAAAGATCGCCAAGTCTTCGAAGGCGAAGGCGATATTTATTTTGATTGATGCCCTCGACCATGTCGCCATCGACGAACAACCCCTTAAGGGGTGTCCCTTTATTCCGGTCACGCGACGTCGTCCGGATGAAACGCTCGAAAGTTTTCCCGATGAGTTGAAAGGGATGCTCGAACGAACCGTCCATAT
>JAUSKE010000013.1 GCA_030649435.1 Deltaproteobacteria bacterium | reverse complement strand
AACCAGCCATCAGCCCCAAGAAGAATGTGGCGAGGATCAGTTTTTGGATTGGGGCGTTTGGGTTCACGCCCCTTTAGATTGCAATCAGAATGCCAAACTACTAACCCACCTAAAACTTTTAAATACTAAATAAAATCAAATAGTTATATTTTAACAAAAAACAATAGTCGTCAGTTTTTAAACATTTGATAAAAAATAATGGGTTAAAAATAACCTACACCTGTGTACTTTATCGATTATTTATCTTTTATCCATAGGTTACATCGTCAAAAAAACGATTGTGGAGGGGTACCCCTTTAACGCGCTGAGTTGGGGCTAGTTGGCGGTCAAGACTTGAAAGGTGAGTCCTGACTCGACATTGGTATACGAGATGGACCGGAATCGTTTGAGGTCTGCCTTCCCTTTAATGAAGAGATCGAAGGTTTGAGAATAACCGATCGGGACAAAGAGGGGGTATTCCATCAGTTCCCTGGTTTTTAGGGGGAGTTCGGACCACCCTTTATGATTTTTGAGGCCGAAGCTGTTGGTTGCCTTGAGTCGTTTCCCACTGTTTGTTTCGATGACCCATTTATCCTTTGAAGGGTCCAGGTGGATCTGATCCATCGAGTTGTTGGTAAGAGAGATCGTGATGATCTTGTACCCCTCAACAAGGTGATCGAGCTCAGAGGCATATTCGGCACCGAGGGTCATCCCGTAGGGGGAGATCATCATCCCTGTTTGGCCGACGATAGTGGTTGGTCCTTTAGTTTTTCGGGTTGGCACAGGGACACAAGAGGCCAGAATCAGGCAACAGAAGAGTAGCGAACGGAGTGAGTGTTTTCTATTCATGAAGGCCCCCAATTTTATCAACAAAGTGACAACTGGCCCAACGTCCAGGTTGCCATTCCTTTACAACAGGTTTTTGGGTTTTGCACCTCTCTTCTGCATAGGGGCATCGTGGGTGAAAGGAGCAACCGCTGGGCAGTTCTGTAGGGGATGGGACCTCACCGGCGAGGAGGATCCTCTTTCTTTTGAGAGCCGGGTCCGGAATCGGTATTGCCGAGACCAGGGCCTGTGTATAAGGATGGAGTGGATGGGAGAGTGCCTCGGCGGGACCTGATTCGACAATTTCTCCCAGATACATCACGGCGACCCGATGGCTGATCATCCGGACGAGTTTTAAGTCGTGCGAGATAAAAAGGTACGAGAGGTGTCGTTTCTTCTGCAATTCTTGAAGGAGATGAATGATCTGGGTGCCGATGGAGACATCGAGTGCCGAGACCGGCTCATCGGCAATGATCAACTCCGGTAGCGGGGCAAGCGCCCTCGCAATGCCGATCCTTTGACGTTGCCCACCTGAGAATTCGTGCGGGTACTGGTCATAGAAATTTGGGGAGAGCCCGACGGCCTCAAGCAATTCAGCCACTTTCTCTCTCTTTTCGGAACGGTTGATCTGTCGGTGGATCAGGAGCGGTTCAGCGATGATCTCGCCGACCCTCATCCTTGGATTCAGCGAAGAATAGGGGTCCTGAAAGACCATCTGCAGGTGACGGCGGAAGGGACGCATCTGTCGCGAAGAGAGGGGGACAAGATCGGTTTTTTGAAAGAGGATCTCTCCTGAATCTGGCCGGATCAGTTTTAAGAGGGCTCGGGCGAGAGTTGTCTTGCCACAACCGGATTCACCAACGAGCCCCAAGGTCTCTCCCCGCTGGATGTTTAAGGAAACATTATTCAGCGCTTGAACAGTCCCCCGGATGCGAGAAAAGAACCCCTTTCGGATCGGGAATCCTTTCTTCAAATTTTTGACTTCAAGTAGAAAAGGGGGCATCGTCTTCAACCGGCCCAACGAGGGATCATCTCCAAAAGTTTTTTCGTGTAGGGGTGCTCTGGTTTTCGAAACAGTTCGAGCGTCGTCGCTTCCTCCACAATCTTACCCTGTTGCATCACGATCACCCTTTCTACTGTCTCCGCAATCACACCGAAATCATGAGTGATCAAAAGGAGAGCCATTTTTAGTTTCTTTTGCAACTCTTTTAAAAGTTCCAGCACCTGGGCCTGGATGGTGACGTCGAGCGCGGTGGTCGGTTCATCGGCGATCAAAAGATCGGGATTGCCGGCAAGCGCCATGGCGATCATTACTCGCTGTCGCATCCCGCCTGAAATTTCGTGCGGGTAACTCTTCGAGACCCGTTCAGGGTCAGGGATCCCGACTAGCTTGAGGAGCTCGATAACTTTTTCGTCTCTCGGGTGAATCACCCTCGCCGTTCCGGAGAGTTGTTGGTGGAGTTTGACCCCCTCACAAATCTGGTTTGCTACAGTGAATACCGGATTTAAGGCGGTCATCGGTTCCTGAAAGACCATCGCCATCCTCCGACCGCGGAGTTGTCGGACCGTTTCTTCGGGGAGAGTCATAATATCCTCCCCCTGAAATAAGATTCTCCCGCCGACAATCTTTCCCGGTGGAGAAACGAGTCGGAGGAGAGACAGAGCTGTCACTGATTTGCCGGAGCCCGATTCCCCCACAATCCCCAAGGTCTCGCCGCGGTTCAGGGTGAAGCTGACATCATCCACCGCCTTGATCGTTTCACGAGAGGTGAGAAAATAGGTCTTGAGATTTTCAACTTTTAATAATGGTTCCATCAAACCTTCAACCTCGGGTCGATCGCATCTCTCAATCCCTCGCCGACAAGATTGTAGGCGGTGATCGTCATAAAGATGGCCAACCCCGGAAAGAAGGTCAGCCACCAGGCGATATCGATAAAATCACGCGACTGCGACAGAATCTCTCCCCACGAGGCGGTGGGGGGCTGGACGCCGAAACCCAAGAACGAAAGACTCGATTCCACCAAAATCGCCGAAGAGATCCCGAAGGTGGCCGAAACGAGCACCGGTGCGAGGCTGTTGGGGAGGATGTGGAAAAAAATTAGCCGAAGGCTGCTGGCCCCTGTCGCCTCGGCCGCTGTGACGAAATCCTGATGGCGCAGTTTCAAGAATTCCCCTCGAACAAGACGAGCAATCCCTGTCCAGCCGGTGATACCGATCACAATCATAATATTGTAGAGGGAAGGGCCGATAAAGGCGAGGACGGTCAAGATCAGAAAAAAAGTGGGGAAACAGAGCATCACCTCGGTCAGCCGTGAAATGACGATGTCGATCAAGCCGCCGAAATAACCGGCGAGCGCACCGAGCAGGATCCCGATCGAGACGTAGATCGAAACCGCCACAAACCCGACAGAGAGAGAAATGCGGGAGCCATGGATCATTCGAGAGAGGACATCCCGTCCTTCTTCGTCAGTCCCCAAAAAATGATGAGTCGAAGGGGGGAGCAAGATTGAGCTCAAATCATA
Source organism: Deltaproteobacteria bacterium (assembly GCA_030649435.1). Lineage (GTDB taxonomy): Bacteria > UBA10199 > UBA10199 > JACPAL01 > JACOUP01 > JAUSKE01. The sequence continues at coordinate 1,524 of JAUSKE010000013.1, read as the reverse complement.
TTCGGTGGGAGAGTAGGGGGAGAGCCATGGGGCGAGGAGCGCTATGCCCACCAGACAGAGGACAAAGACCAAACCGGCCAGGGCCAAACGGTTTCGTTTAAATTGTTGCCAGACGACTGATTTGTAAGAAACGGTTTTCACCTAGGCCTTTCCCTCGAAGCTGATCCTCGGATCGATGGCGACGTAGAGGAGATCGGAGAGGAGGATGCCGACCAGTGTCAGGAGTGCCTCAATTGCGGCGAGTGCCATCACGGTCGGGTAGTCGCGAGAGAGAACCGCCTCGAAGCCAAGTTTTCCCATCCCCGGGATGGTAAAAATCTGTTCGACGATGACAGAGCCGCCGATCATCGCTGGCAGAAGAGAACCCATGAGTGTCACCATCGGGATCAACGCATTGCGTACCGCATGTTTCCAGACGACAATTCTTTCGGGGAGTCCTTTGGCCCGCGCGGTGCGGATGTAATCCTGGCGGATCACCTCCAACACCTGCGCCCGCCAAAAACGGGCCATGAAGGCGAACCCTCCCACCGTGAGGGCAGTGACCGGCAAGACAAGGTGCCAGAGCATGTTGCCGATTTTTCCGAAGAAGGAGAGTTGCTCAGAACCGCGCGAGAGGATGCCGACCACCGGAAAGAGATCGAGGTATTCCCCCCCCCCAAGGAACATGATCAGCAGCATCGCGACCCAGAAAGCAGGGAGAGAGTAGAGGATAAAAAAGAAGAGGGTTGTCAATTGATCGATTCGACTGTTCGGGCGTGTCGCCGAAAAGAGACCGAGCGGGATCGCCACAAGATAAATAATCAGGATCGAGACAATGTTCAGCGTGAGTGTGATCGGCAACGCCTCGCCAATTTTTTTGATGACAGGACGGTGGTCTTTATAAGAATCCCCGAAATCGAGGGTCACAATCTTCTTGACCCAGAGAACATATTGGACACCGAGCGGTTTATCGAGGCCGTACAATTTTTTTGTCTGTTCGATCACCTCTTTGGAGATGGTTTCGCTTCTAATCCCTTCTCCCCCCAGCTGTTGGATCTTGAGCGATACCGGATTCCCCGGTGCGAGCTGGATGATCAAAAAAGTGATGAGCGTGATCCCAAAAAAAGTGGGGATGATGAGGAGCAGTCTTTTGAAAAGATACGGAAACATTTCTTTACTCCGCAAATTCTCCACTGCGTTACGAATTTGCTTCGCGCCGTAGCGAAGCTACGGCTTGACGGCGACAATCTAATACCTTGTCCATCTAATTTCAACATTAATGTCTCGGCACAAGTGCTTGTAATTAATTTAATTTTGTCGGACACAGCCCATCAAAATTAAATTGAACAAGCACTAGTCAAAGATCCGTCGGATCACAAAGGTTTTTTTGTGGTCTTCGACGATGACTTGTTTGAGAAGTAGGGAACCGTCTCGCCATTCTAGCTGGAGGTCGTAACTCCCTTTCGGCAGAGAGAAGCGGGTGACTTGCAGAGAGCGGGGGAGTGTCAACCAGGAGCGAAGATCGGCGCGGTTAGTCGCCAGCAG
>JAUSKE010000173.1 GCA_030649435.1 Deltaproteobacteria bacterium | reverse complement strand
ATCGCCTGCTGACCGGCGATCTGTTCATCCCAATCAATTTTTACACCGGTGGAAGCAAGAACTTCGAGAGCGACTTCGGCGATCTCCGGCCCGATCCCGTCACCACGAATCAGTGTGACCCGGTGATGTTTCTTCATGGCGCGATTGAAATAGGACTCATCCCTTCAGGATGATTTTGTGTCAGGTAATCGATATCTCGGATAAATTCGCCGCGCGTAAAGCCGGCCATATCGATCTGTTTGGTATCCATCCGGATCGCATCGCAAGGACAGGCCTCCACGCAGAGTCCACAGAAGACGCACCGGAGCAAATTAATATTGTAGACCGTCGGGTATTTTTCGATCTTGGGATCCGGGTTCTCGGCTGCGACAATTTCGATACATTCCGCCGGGCAGGCGGTGGCACAGAGCATACAAGCGGTGCAACGGATTGTGGTATCCGGCCGGAGCATCAAACGGTGCTCGGCACGATACCCTTCCGGGATCGGTTTCCGCTCTTCCGGGTACTCGAAGGTCTCTATCTTCTTCAGTCTCAAGAAATGTTTGAAAAAATGACCGCCCGTTACCCAGAGCCCCTTCAAGGCTTCAAGAAGGTAGAGGCGCTGCCAAAAACCGTATTTTTTTTTCACCAATCGCGGCATCCGGACTACCCTATTGACATAGCCACACCTTTAAGTCAAACCGAATGCCCAAGGACTTCACCATGAACGTTCCACGAACTTTAAAAAAAGAAAAGATCCAGGAACTCAAACTACGAACTCCTTTAACTATCGAATCAGGGACCCCTCTTCGCGAAGTGATCTGCAAGATGCAAGAGTCCCGTCGCGGCTCTGTTCTGGTGCAAAAGAATGGGCTTCTTGTTGGCCTCTTTACCGAAAGAGATGCCATGACCAAGGGAGCGCTCTCCTTTGATAAGCTCGGTTCTGCACCGATCGACCAGTTCATGTCGCCCCAGCCGAAGACCATCAAACTGAACCATTCGATCGCCGACGCCATTGCCATTATGGCCAAGGGGGGGTACCGACGCCTCCCAATCGTGGATGACAAAGGGGCCATCTGCGGCCTGGTTTCAGCCCGTGACATGATTGCGTACCTGGCGGAACATTTTCCCTACGAGGTTCTCAATCTGCCACCGGATCCACGACTCATTGCCACGGAAAAAGAAGGGGCTTAATAATTAAAGGAGGAAGCTCGGAAATGAAAAAACAGGTCGAAGAGAAACAGGATGTTGTCATCCGCTTTGCGGGTGATTCCGGCGATGGGATGCAGCTAACCGGAATGCAGTTCACGACAACAACCGCCACCATGGGGAATGACCTCTCGACCTTTCCCGACTACCCTGCCGAGATTCGGGCCCCTGCCGGATCGCTCGCCGGTGTCTCCGGCTTTCAGATCAACTTTTCGACACGCGACATCCGAACCCCCGGTGATGCCCCGAACGTTCTCGTCGCCATGAACCCGGCAGCACTCAAAGCCAACATCAAGGATCTTGAAGAAGGGGGAATGCTGATCGTCAATATCGATGCCTTCACCGACGGTAACCTCAAGAAGGCGAGCTATGCCGCCAACCCTTTGAACGACGGGAGTCTCAATCGTTACGAGGTCTACCACCTGCCGATCACGACGTTGAACACCAATTCTGTTCAAGGGACTTCTCTCTCCAAAAAAGAGATCGACCGCTGCAAAAATTTCTACGCCCTGGGGCTGATGTTCTGGCTTTACGAACGGCCGTTGGAAATCACCACCCAATGGATCCATAAAAAATTTAAGGGGGAGATTGCAGCCGCCAACGAAATGGCGCTCAAGGCTGGTTACCATTATGGGGAGACGGCCGAGCTCTTCAAAAAACATTACCGGGTCCCGAGTGCCAAACTGGCCCCCGGAAAATACCGCAACATCACCGGCAACGAGGCGACCGCCATCGGGTTTGTCGCCGCTTCACAGTTGTGCGGCAAACCTCTTCTGTACGCCAGCTACCCGATCACGCCAGCCTCCGACATCCTGCACGAACTATCACGACACAAAAATTTCGGAGTGAAAACGCTACAAATGGAAGATGAAATCGCCGCTGCCGGGGCCGCACTGGGGGCCTCTTTTAGCGGTGGGCTTGGGCTCACCGGAACCAGCGGACCGGGCCTTGCCCTCAAAGCGGAGACAATCGGCCTTGCCATTATGGCAGAGCTGCCGATGGTGATCATCGATGTGCAACGGGGTGGTCCGTCGACCGGTCTCCCGACAAAAACAGAACAGGCGGATTTACTTCAGGCGATGTACGGTCGGAATTCAGAGAGCCCGCTCGCGATCGTGGCGCCATCGACCCCATCAGACTGTTTTGCGATGGCGATCGAGGCCTGCCGTATCGCCCTCGAATACATGACCCCTGTCATCTATCTTTCGGATGGTTATCTCGCCAACGGCTCAGAACCTTGGCTGCTCCCCACAATCGACAGTTTGCCAAAAATTAAAATCAGTCACCCAACCGATGCCGCGACCTTTAAACCATACCTTCGCGATGAAAAAACACTGGCCCGTCCCTGGGCGATCCCTGGAACCCCCGGACTCGAACACCGGATCGGCGGGCTCGAAAAGGAAAATATTACTGGGAATGTCAGTTACGACCCCAAAAATCATGAGCTGATGATCCACCTCAGGGCCGAAAAGATCGCGCGGATTGCGCAGAGCATTCCGGACGCCAAGGTTTTCGGCAAAGAGGAGGGGGAACTCCTCGTTCTCGGGTGGGGCGGGACTTACGGAGCGATCACCTCAGCAGTGGAAGAGATGCAAAAGAGGGGGCATTCGGTCTCGAGTCTTCACCTACGCTACTTGAATCCTTTTCCACGCAATCTGCTAAAGGTTTTGAACTCATTTGAAAAAATCCTGATCCCCGAACTCAACCTGGGACAGCTCGCCTTTCTCCTCCGCGGGCTTTATTCAATTCCGGTCAAAAGTCTGACCAAGGTTCAGGGACAACCATTCAAGGTCAAAGAGATTATTAACGGGATCGAAGAAATCCTTAAAACAAGAAAGGTCGAAACATGGTCGGAGAAACGGCTCGCGTCGCCCCAGCACTAACACGACAGGATTTTGTCTCGGACCAGGATGTTCGTTGGTGTCCCGGTTGTGGGGACTACGCCATTCTGGCCCAGGTGCAGAAGGTTCTGCCAGAACTCGGGATCCCGCGCGAAAATTTTGTCTTCGTCTCCGGAATCGGCTGCGCCTCACGCCTCCCGTACTATGTCAACACCTACGGTTTTCACACGATCCATGGACGGGCACCGGCCATCGCCACCGGGATCAAATCGTATCGTCCTGACTTGCAAGTCTGGGTGATCACCGGTGATGGCGACGCCTTAAGCATTGGCGGTAATCACCTGATCCATTCCCTCCGCCGGAACGTCGACATGAAGATCCTCCTCTTCAACAACCGGATCTACGGCCTGACCACAGGGCAATATTCCCCAACCTCTGAGTTTGGCAAAAAAACAAAATCAACCCCCTTTGGCTCCATCGATTACCCGTTAAACCCGATTTCGCTCGCCCTCGGGGCAGAGGCGACCTTCGTGGCCCGGACGATCGATTCCGACACGCAGAGTCTCTCATCTGTTTTACGGAGTGCCGCTCATCACAAGGGAAGCGCGTTTGTTGAGATTTTTCAGAACTGTGTCATCTTCAACGACGACGCCTTCAAAGAAGTCACCGATCGCCAACTCCGCTCCGACAACATGATCCAGTTAGAGCATGGCAAGCCGCTCATCTTCGGGAAAAATAGGGACAAAGGGATTCGGGTGAAGGACTGGAAACCGGAGATCGTGACTCTCGGCCAAAACGGCATTACCGAGGCGGACCTGGTGGTTCATGACGAACACTCTGCCGACCCAACCTACGCCTTTTTCCTGTCACGACTCGAGTCACCCGAATTCCCTGTACCACTCGGGGTATTCCGGTCGGTTGAAAAAGAGACCCAAGACCAACTTTTGGAACACCAGATCAAGGCGGCCCAAGAAAAAATGGGGATCGGCAAGCTGGAAGCCCTTTTGGGCAGCGGCGATACCTGGTTCATTAAGGGAGATACAAAATGATCTGCCCCTCCTGCGGCCATAAGAATATCCAAGGGGATGATTTTTGTGCAAACTGCAATGAAGATCTCGCCGCACTCGATGGAATCTCTTCCCCTAAAACGGAAATCGGCCGCTCTCTGCTCCAAGACCCGATCCAAAAGCTATCCCCAAAAAAACCGGTCGTTGTCGCTGGCAACTTGACCCTCGCTGAAGGGATTGAAAAGATGAACCAGTCCAAGATTGGTTGTCTCCTCGTCATGGATGGAGATAAACTCCAGGGGATCATCACGGAACGGGATATCCTCTTCAAGGTTCTCGGCCAGAAAAAACTAACTTCCCCCATTTCGGAAGTCATGACCACCACCCCCGACACACTGGAAGAAGATGACTCGATCGCCTACGCGCTGAACAAGATGTCGGTCCGCGGTTACCGTCACATCCCTATTCTTAAAGAAGGAAAGGCCTCCGGAATCATTTCAATCCGTGACATCCTCCGGTATATTAGCGGCCATCTTTAAGAAGTCTCTTAAGCTATGCTCTACAGACAAAAACTTGTTCGAACCCTTCGTTGCAAAAACAAAAACGTCCGAGGGACGCTGGCCAGTTTGATTGCCACCCTTTCGAAGGCCGGCGCTGACATCGGTGAAATCAGCACCGTCTCGGTTGGGGAACTCCACAACGTCCGTGATATCTCAATCATCGTCAACGATGAGGCAGAGCTCAAGAACGTTATCAAGGCGGCCCGGGCGATTCCTGATGTGGAAGTGGAGCAGGTCATTGACGACGTCCTCGAGCTTCACCAGCATGGCAAGCTGACCATCCAGCCCACTTTTCCGGTTTATTCCATTGAAGATTTACGCAAGGTTTACACACCGGGGGTCGCTTCGGTCTGCCGATTGATCCAGAAGGATCCCAAAGCGGCAAGGATCTACACCTCTATCGCCAAAACAGTCGCCCTCGTCACCAATGGAAGTCGCGTCTTGGGTCTCGGGAACATCGGTCCGGTCGCCGCTATGCCAGTGATGGAGGGAAAAGCGGCGCTCTTTGCCCAGTTTACCGGGCTGAACATGATCCCAATCCTGATCAATACGCTCGATATTGATGAGTTTGTCAAAACGGTAGAAAAAATTTCGGCCACTTTTGCGGCGATCCAGCTTGAGGATATCCAAACCCCTGATTGTTTTGAGATTGAAGAACAATTGCAAAAATTACCACTGCCGGTAATGCATGACGACCAGCATGGAACCGCCGTCGTCAGTCTGGCCGCCGCGATCAATGCCTGCAAGATGGCCGAGCTTGATATCCATGAAGCGACCATCGGGCAGATCGGTCTTGGTGCCGCCGGCTCGGCAATCGCCCGGCTGATGATGCGTTACACAGGCAAGGCAGTCATCGGTTTTGACCTTAAAGAAGAATCGCTCGCACGCCATAAAAAGTTTGGAGGAAAAACGGCGAGCCTCGAAGAGCTGATGAAGAAGGCGAACGTCGTTATCTCGACCACTGGTCAAGCCGGACTGATCAAACCAACGCTCGTCCGCAAAGGTCAGGTGATCCTGGCTCTCTCAAACCCGAATCCGGAGATTTCGATCGTCGACGCCCTCAAGGCAGGCGCCTCGTTCGCCTCCGATGGGGCACAGGTCAACAACCTGATCGGTTATCCCGGAATCTGGAAGGGGGTTCTCGATGCGGGGGCGAAAAAAATTACCCCCGAAATGTATATCGCCGCCGCAGAAGCGATTGCCCATTCCGCGCCGGATAAAGAGCTGGTCCCGTCACCACTCGACCCTCATGTTCACGACAATGTCGCCCATGCCGTTGCGAAGGCGGCAACCGCCTCCGGTGTCGCCTCCATCCCTCTGGACAAAGATTACTTTGGAGAAACCGATGGATTCTAAAATAAAAGAGGCTGCCCTCAGGTACCACTCGGAAGGACGAAGGGGAAAGACCGAAGTTGTTGCAACGAAACCGTGCGAGACACAGCATGACCTTTCCCTCGCCTACACGCCCGGGGTTGCCGAACCTTGTCGCGAGATTGAAAAAGACCCGCTTCAGTCCTTCACCTACACCAACCGTGGTAATTTAGTCGCCATCATTACCAACGGAACCGCCGTCCTCGGGCTTGGAGATATCGGCCCGATGGCAGCAAAGCCGGTCATGGAGGGGAAGGCGGTCCTTTTCAAAAAGTTTGCCGGCATCGATGCCTTCGATCTGGAGGTCGATGCCAAGGATCCTGAAGAACTGATCCGAATTGTTCGTTCCCTCGAGCCAACCTTCGGCGGGATCAACCTGGAAGACATCAAGGCCCCCGATTGTTTTGACATTGAATCAGAGCTGATTTCCTCCATGAAAATCCCGGTTTTTCATGACGACCAGCACGGGACTGCCATCATTGCCACCGCCGCCCTCCTGAATGCCCTCGACGTTGTCGGCAAAAAAATAAAAGAGATCAAAGTTGTTTTTTCAGGGGCCGGTGCTGCAGCGATCGCCTGTGCCCGGATGCTCTGCGCCTTGGGGCTTTCCAAGGAGCAGGTCTGGCTCTGCGACCGACAAGGGATTGTGCACAAAGGCCGTCCCAATCTGGAAAAAAATCGGGGGCAATTCGCCCGCGGAGAAGAAGGAACCTTGGCCCAGGCCTTTAAAGGGGCGGACCTCTTCATCGGTGTCTCTTCGAAAGGACTCGTCACGCCGGAGATGATCCGATCGATGGCCCCAAAACCGATCGTCTTTGCGCTGGCCAACCCGGACCCCGAAATCGGCTACAACGAAGCGATCGCCGTCCGCTCTGATTTAATTATGGCGACTGGCCGTTCTGATTTTCCTAATCAGGTGAATAATGTTTTGGGGTTTCCCTTCATCTTTCGCGGGGCCCTCGATGTGGGGGCAACCCGCATCACGATGGAGATGAAGATTGCTGCCGCCAGGGCTTTAGCCGCCTTGGCAAGAGAGCCTGTCCCTGAAGAAGTCCGTCAGGCGTACGAAAACATCCCTCTCGAGTTTGGCCCCCACTACATTATCCCCAAACCGTTCGATCGTCGTGTGCTTCTTTGGGAAGCCCCGGCTGTCGCTAAGGCGGCCATTCAAAGTGGTGTCGCCACGAGACCTTTTAAGACCGAAGAAGAATATCGAAAAACATTGGAGGCTTACTTACCGGCGACTTCTTTTTTGGCAACTGGCCGCGGTGGTTCGGGGATGGGAATCTCAACCGATGAGGTCAAGGAGCGCTCCAAAACGGCCACCTTACTCGGCAAACCGAGCTTCTTGAGATGAATCCCGGCTTTTGAGACATACCTGTTTCTGATCAACCACTCTGAAAGACGCCCCTCTTCACCGGCCAACACGATAAATCGGGCTTTTCCTGTCAAGGAGGAGTCTGTCGGCCTCTCGTACCAACTGTTGCTGTACTGATCATTGTGATGTTGAAAGTTGGTTGTCGAAACCTGTCCCAAAAGTTGATCGAATGGGATGGGACGATTGATAAGGTCCAGGTTCACCACCACAAGGTCTGGTACCTGTTTTCTCAAGTCCGGGTTTTCACCCCTTTCTCTCGCCGTAAAACCATAAGCCGCTTTCATCGCAGGCCAGAGTTGAGGAGGGTAATCCTTGGAATCCCCCCGATAACTCCCAACCAGTAGCCCGCCGGTGATGAGAGTGGCAAAGACCTCATCTGCGGTGATCGGTTCCTTCGACTTATTTTTCCGTCTCTCAAACTGCAATTCCTGAAGCGATCGTTTCAAGGCCCGTTTCAAGGCGGGGATCCCGGCATGATAACCGCTTGTCGAGGCCCACATGGCGAGTCGTTC
>JAUSKE010000170.1 GCA_030649435.1 Deltaproteobacteria bacterium | reverse complement strand
GGTATAGGCGACACGGAGAAGAGATCCATGGGTGGTGGCGCATTGGGTCAGGAGAGGGGAAAATAAAAAGATGAGGAGAAGAATTTTTTTCATGGGTTACTCCATTAAAATTTTGTAGCCAACTAGGTTTATTTGTCCTTCTTCTGAATGGATTTCTCTTTTTGATTGAAACCTCACCAGATCCCCGACCTTGGGAAGAATGTTACCGAGGAAACGGGCCCGTGTGTATTTGAGTTCGACCTGAGAGGCATTGGCTTCGCCGATTTTCTTTTCCACTAGCCCTAAGATTTCGTTGGTCTCGGGATCGGTCAGGACCTTTTGAACAGAACTAATGGTAAAACGGTCTCCTGGCCGGATGTTGGCCTGGACCCCGGCATCAAAGTAAACATCCTCTCCTTCCACTTCAATGACACGGGCGAGCCAGGAAAACTCATGGGTTCTTTTCTCCACCACCTCCAGGATAAATTGAAGGGCATCATCAATCGCCCGTCGCGTGGCCTTTCCCAAAGGGGTTTTCTGAAAGACATCCCCACCGAATTCAATAAACTTGTAGTCAATCTTCGTTCCAAACGCCTTTTCCCACGCACGACCGGAGGCCCGGTGGGAATGGAGGATTTCACCGGTCCGTGTGTCGATGACCCGAAGATCAATCCCGACATAGGCCGCGGTTGCATCCCCCGAAATCTTCGGACCAAAACCCTTCATAATGGATAATCCTCCCCCTCCTCCCATCTGTCGCTCTTCAAACTCGGTCACTTCCCCGACAATCAGGTAATCGACTCCCAATAACTGTCCGGCCGGGGTTTGGGTAAAGGGAGAAGACATCCGCGACTGACCCAGCTCCTGTTCAATCAAAACCTTGGAGAGGATCGCCCGTTCCACGACAACCGCCCGGTTGGACTCAATCAGAGAGGTCACCAGTTGGGCCGCCAGTCCTCCGCCGATGTTCCAACCCCCATACACCGAGGCAAACCGATCCGTCGCCCCAAACTGTGAGACCGCCACTCGGGATTTAGGACCTTGCTTCAACAAAGGGGCCGCGTGGGCAACGCCTGTTGATAGCAAAATAAAGAAAAGAGATATTTTATAAACAGTTCGTATCATCGGGATTCACAATCTGTACGTTAACGCTGTTGTTAATAGAACCCTCGTTACTTTCGACCGTGACATTTTCATGCCCGGCCTGAACATTGACCGTGCCGCTAAACTGATTCGTATTCCCCGGCAGATCCTTGATCCGATCCCGCACCCGATCCACCGGGGTACAGGTCGGCCCCTGAGACATTGGCATCGGAGTCTGAATCACTCTAAAAACATTCTCCTCCGACTCTTGTCGCATCCTCATATTGTGGATCGCATCCAGCACAATCGGCTCCTGCCCCGGAGGCTCTACGGCAAAAACAGGCAAGGCATACAGAACTGAAAAGATGAGGAAGAACTTTCTCATTTAGCAAAATCTCCCAGGTTGATGAAGGAGGTGATCGAGGCGTCAATCACGTTATTCTTCCCCTCTCCAAAGCCACCATTAATCGTCAAATTCTCATGCCCAACCCGAATGTTCACATCCCCCAGAATGGCGGTGTTGTTGTTCCCAAAGTTATGACTCCGTTCGCGGCGGTCACTACTTTGAACCCCGATTGACGCCCCGTCATTGTTATTGGTCGTCGCCACCGTTGTCTCACAGTTCGTCAAACAGACCGCCTGAACCGTCAGGGGGAACAGAAGGAAGGGAAGGATTCCGATCAATCTCTTTTTCATTTTTGTTTTCATCATCTCTCCTCATCTCTCCCCCCCTTTTTCAAGGAGAGGAGGGTCAAGAGAGGATTACTTGGTTGTATTGCTGGTATGTCCGATCCCGAAATACCCGGAGACCGAGTTGTCGACGTAGTTGTTCTCTCCAGAAATAGCCCCTTGGCTGACACTTTCATGTCCGATCTTGGGCTGATATCCCCCGGAAACCAGGATGGAGTTATCTCCCAGGTTATGCGATTGATGCCTCTGGTTATCAACACGGTTGTCGCTGAAGTTCCGATTGTCACTCATATTGCGACTGTCGACCGTCGAACTCCTGTTGCTGTAATCACGATTGTCGGTGCGATTATCGTTCCGGTTCGTGGTGGTCGTCGTCTTGTTGTGGGAATTAGAGTGCGTCACCATATCTCTTCCGGATTTCAACGAGTGGTCCTTGCTGTTGTTAAAGTTGAAATTCGTGTTCACATTGCCAAAGGCCCAGACCGGGGCCGAGGCGGCTGTCATACTGAGGAGGGCGATGACAGCGAGGGCGCCCTTGGTGGTTTGTTTCATAGTTGTCTCCTTTTTAAAGTTGAACTTCATGTCTTTCCCTTATCCAAGAATCGTGCCAAGGCAGGAAAAGGCACCGAGAAAAATAAAAACCTCTTTGGTTTTAATAGATTAGAGAGATGCCTTGCCCGCAAGAGATGCGGGTTTATGAAAGGAAACCGTACGAGAATCGAACCCTCCGCCCACCGAGATCGTCCGATTTTCGGTCTATTGTTTTATTTTCAGTACGATTTAATACCGATAATAATTTGGCTTAAACGGACCCTTTGGATCCAAGCCTAGGTATTTGGATTGCTTCTCGCTCAGTCGGGTCAGTTTGGCCCCGACCTTGGCTAGGTGCAGGGAGGCCACCTTTTCATCCAATTCCTTTGGAAGATGGTAGACCTTAACCTCTTTGTATTTCTGGCGATTGGTGAAGAGCTCAATTTGCGCCATCACTTGATTAGTGAATGAGTTGCTCATCACGTAGGACGGATGCCCCGTCGCGCACCCCAGATTGACCAGGCGTCCCTTGGCCAGGACAATAATCTTTCGTCCATTCTTCAAGGTATGCATATCGACCTGCGGCTTGATCTCTTCCATGGTGGAATTCGCATTGAGCCACTTCATATCGATTTCAATATCGAAGTGACCAATATTGCAGACAATCGCGCCGTCCTTCATCTGGTTGAAATGTTTTTCGGTAATAATATCGCAACAACCGGTCGTGGTGACAAAGATGTCCCCGTTTGTCGCCGCCTCTTCCATCGTCACAACTTCGTACCCTTCCATCGCCGCTTGAAGGGCGCAGATCGGGTCAATCTCCGTAATATGCACCTTCGCCCCGTAAGAGCGAAGCGACTGGGCACATCCTTTGCCAACATCCCCGTAACCAGCGACAACGACCGTTTTGCCGGCCAGCATGACGTCGGTCGCCCGTTTGATTCCATCCACCAACGATTCACGGCAGCCGTACAGGTTGTCGAATTTTGACTTGGTC
>JAUSKE010000083.1 GCA_030649435.1 Deltaproteobacteria bacterium | reverse complement strand
AGAGGTTTTCCGACAAGAACTACGAGTAGTGGCCGACCAGAGGGGTACATCCATTCCACCGGTCACGGGCTCGGCCTTGAAATCCATGAGGCCCCACGGGTCAGCCGACTCCACGAAATCCTGAAAAAAGGGAATGTGATCACGGTGGAACCGGGGCTCTACTATGCCAACCGTGGGGGGATTCGGATTGAGGATGTGGTTTACGTTTGCGAAAAAGGGTACGAACCGCTGACACACTTAAGCAAGACCTTCGAAATCCCTTAAAGTTCCTTTAGGATATCTCGTCTCTTTTGGCGATACTCTTCATCAGTGATCAATTCTTCCTGTTTCAGTTTTTCGACCTCTTTCAAACGCTCACGAGGATTTTTAGAAGGCTCCACCGTCTGCTTTTTAATCTCTTTGGGAGCCTCTTTTTTAACCTCTTTCCCCTTCTTCTCTTTTTCAGCACTGGCCAATGTCGGAGGCGTTTTGGTAAAATCGTAGGCAAGATTGATCAAGACCTCCTTGTCATCCTCCCCTGAGGGTTCAACACCGGGGGCATACTCGAGCGAAAGGCCAAGACTTCGGGCATCGTCCAAGAGATGTTCCTGCCCCTTTCTTTGATAATCCCCCAAAAGTTTGGCAAAAATCTTGCCGAACCGGATATGAAGCATTCCTTCTTCAACAAAAAGAGTCGCTGCCGTTAAACGATCACTCCGGATCAAGGATTTGGGATCCTGTTCAATGTAGGCAAAATGGATCTGCTCTTTCTCTTTCAACTTGGCGAAACCACGCACGAGGTAGGGAATAAGAAACTCGACCGACCGGGCACTGAAGAGATTCCTCTCTTCAATATCTTTGGTAATGAGCATCTTCTTGCTGAACCGCAGTGACGAAAGGATCCCACGCATCCCTTCATCCGTAAAGGTGTAGGGGTGCGAAAGGGTTCGTTTGCCGACACCACGACCTGCCTTTTCGATCCGGATGTATTCGACACGCCCTTTGTAAAGATACTCCGAGGCGAAGGAGAGAGAGGAAAAAAAGAGAAGTGCCAAAGCCAATTTGATCTTCATTGACCAGTTTCTTTAGGGTCTTTTCATGCTTGTGTCAACTTGTTGGTTCGCTATACAGTTGGGCCCTTATGAAAATCCTCGGCGGTTCAGCCAAGGGACGAACACTCAAATCTCCCAAAGAAGGGATCCGGCCGGCGCTCGCCAAGGTGAAGGGGGCGATTTTCAACATCCTGGCCTCTTGTGAAGGGGAAAAAGTTTTGGATCTCTTTGCTGGAACCGGAAACATCGGTCTCGAAGCACTCTCTCGAGGGGCCAGTCAGGTCACCTTTGTGGACGATTCAATCCAGGCGATCCGACTCATCCGGGAGAACCTCGACCGTTGCGGACTTACTGATCGCGCCCATCTCCTTAAAACAAAAATTCCATGGGGCCTGGAACGGTTAAAGAGAGGGCAGATATTCAACTTGATATTCGTCGATCCTCCGTATGACGAGAGGCTCGTCAACCCCACTTTGCGGTTTATCGCCCGTGAAAAACTCCTTGCCCCGGGTGGGAGGATCATCGTAGAACACTCCCCGCGGGAGAAAATTACCGCCCCGGAAGACTTACAAGTCGTCGATGAACGAAAGTATGGCCAAACTTTAATAACTTTTTTGACTTATGGCTAAAATCGCCCTCTGCGCTGGATCCTTTGACCCGCCGACTAACGGCCACCTGAACATCATCGAGAGGGGAACCCGTCTCTTTGACAAGGTCGTTGTTGCAGTGGCAGTGAACTCCGGCAAGAAAACAACCTTCACCGCACAGGAACGGGTCGAGATGCTGAAGGAGATTTTCAAAGGACGGACCGACATCGAGATCGATACCTTCGAAGACCGGCTGCTCGTCGACTATGCCCGCAGTAAGAAGGCAGTGGTCCTCCTCCGGGGGTTGCGAAACATTACCGATTACGAGTATGAACTTCAGATGGCGCTCGCCAACAAAAAACTGGCCGCGGAAATCGACACCATCTTCATGATGACGGAATCCCAATACAGTCATTTAAGTTCTTCACTTCTGAAAGAGATTGTCTTCTTGGGCGGCTCGGTCGACGAAATGATCCACCCGCTCGTTGAGAAAAAGTTAAAGAAGAAATTAAAACCATGAAGCTCGCGGAACGAGTCAAAAGAATCAAGCCATCGCCAACAATCGAGATCGATTCGAAGGTGAAGCAGATGAAGGCGGATGGCATCGATGTCATCGGCTTTGGTGCCGGAGAGCCTGATTTTGACACCCCCGACTTTATCAAGGAAGCGGCGATCACCGCCCTAAGGCAGGGGAAGACCAAGTACACCCCGGTTGGTGGGATTAATGAACTCAAGGATGCGATCCGGGAAAAACTGAAACGGGACAACGACCTCTCCTACAGTCGCGAAGAGATTCTTGTCTCTGCTGGGGCGAAGCATTCTCTCTACAATGCCTGTCAGGCATTGCTCGAAGCGGGCGATGAGGTGATTATCCCGGCCCCCTATTGGGTCAGCTATCCCGATCAGGTCCTCTTGAACGACGCCAAACCGATCATCGTCCCGACACGGGAGGAAAATGGTTTTCGTCTCACCCCGCAAGAGTTAGAGAAGGCGATCACAAAAAAAACAAAGGTCTTTATCTTGAACTCTCCATCGAACCCGACCGGTTCGGCCTACAGTCGAAAAGAACTGGAGGGACTGGCGGAACTGTTGGTCCAAAAGAATATCCTCTGTTTTGCCGATGAAATTTACGAAAAGGTGGTCTACGACGGTTTCCATCAGGCGAGCATCGCCTCTTTCAATCCACAGATTCGGGAACTAACCCTCACCTTCAACGGTGCCTCCAAGGCCTATTCGATGACCGGATGGCGGATGGGGTATGCCGCCGGAACGAAGGAATTAGTTCAAGCGATGACCAAAATTCAGGGACAGGTCACGAGTAACATTAACACCCCCACCCAATGGGCCTCTGTCGAGGCCTTGAACGGCTCTCAAGATTTTTTAAAAGGATGGCTGATCGAGTTCAAGAAGCGGAGAGACTTTATCGTCAAGGCGTTCAATTCTATTCCGGGAGTCACCTGTACCAACCCGCAAGGGGCCTTTTATGTTTTTCCTAACGTCTCAGCAATGTTTGGGAAAAAATATTCAGGCAAGACGATCAAAGGCTCCGATGACCTCGCCACTTATCTATTAGAAAAGGCGCTTGTTGCGATAGTCCCAGGCAGTGGTTTCGGGGCCGACCGCCACATTCGGCTCTCCTACGCGACCTCAATGGAAAATATCTGCAAAGGGATGGAGCGGATTACGAAGGCCTTCAAGGAACTTTCTTACTAACAGGGCCGTTGTTTAGAAGACAGTCCAACAGGACTTTCGACCGGCCCTGTAGTACTACAAGTCTGTAAGGTGTTTTTTAAATTTCAGACTTGTCAGTAACCCTTAGCTCGCCGGTCGCAAGACGGACGGCAACGGCAACGGGATATCGATAATCTTGATGAACTTCGCCACCTCGGCTTCACGGCCGGAGACGTTCAGCTTATCGAAGAGAAATTCGAATTTCGCCTGGAGTTTATCCATAATTTTGGAACGGACAGAGGCGGGTAAAGACCACATCTGTTTTTTAAATGGGCCGAACGCCTTTTTCCGTGTCTTGTAGAGGAACTGTTCGTCCGTCTCCCCTTCTTTTCGTTCTCCAACCATCTCCTTCTTAAGGTAGGCGTAGATCTCCTCTTTGAGTTCAGCAGGGAAGAGCTCGTGGTTGTAGATCATGTTCTGAAACTCGGTGGCGAGATGGATCTCCGCAGCGCCCACTTCTGGAAATTTGTCAAAAAGTTCCTCGGGGAGCGTTGAGGCTCCGTGTTGGACTGCACCGGCCAGCGCATATTTCGTGCGAGCGACCGCACCGATATTTTTCAAGACATCGAAATCAATTTTCACCTTGGCGACCGATCCATCCGCAAGCGGGATCCCACCATGTGAAGTCCCGGTCTGTACGCTCATCTTGGTGATCCCTTTGTCTGTCGCGTTCTTCTTGGAAAGTGTTTCTTGATACCCTTCCATGTAAACCTCAAACTCTTCAACGGTCGAGTTCTTTCCTCCTACCTCGCCGATCTCGCCACCGACTGAAACGGTCACGCCGCGTGGCTCCTTTTGACGGATGTAATGGGTAAAATCGGCACAGAGTTCATAGTTGACCCGCTGTTGCTCCTTGACTGTCGGCTTGGAAAGATCGACCAGTGTTGAGGTATCGATATCGATATTAAAGAAGCCGTAGGTGATCCCTTCGTCAATCAGTTCACGAATCGCCTGGATCTCGGAATCGGGGTCTTTGGCAAACTTCTTGGCGTTGACCTGGAAATGATCCCCTTGGATAAAGACCGGCCCCTTGAACCCTTCCTTAATAGCCGCTGCCAACACGCAGGTCGCATACTCGGCGGGCCTCTGAAAGGTATAACCAATCTCTGACCGCGCGATTTCAAAAACAACCGGTGATGTCTTTTTCTTCATCTGGGCCCGAAAGATCGCCTGCGCCACGTCGGTCGTGAGACCACGAATGTTGATCGCTGGCGTCGTCAGGTGTCCCACCTTCCCCTGCCCCATCGCCTCATAGAGACTCTGAATCGAAGTCGGAAAAATACCGGCCGCACGGGCAATATTACGGATGAGGACCCGGCAGATTTTTTTCAATTCATCATCCGGATTGAAGACGGCATTCCAAACCAGCTGGTCAACTAATTTCTCCTTCAAGTTTTTTTCGGAAACAATCTGGACGTTCTGGGCTGACTGGATTTTGATCACATCCGTCAATGAAGATAAAAGTTCTGGGACTGTCTTGTATTCAATCGTGAGCTCCTCCATACGATTTTATAGTCTGACGATGGGGGAACCTAGCGGCTGGAAATCATCCGGTCAACAGAAAAGTTTGGTCCAATAGACCGCC
>JAUSKE010000082.1 GCA_030649435.1 Deltaproteobacteria bacterium | reverse complement strand
TGAGGGGTCTGATTGTTAGGAGAACCAGTGCCGTTCTCTTTTGCCACCTCAACAAATTCCACCTTTTTTTCGACACAGGAGGAGAAGATTAGTCCGACAAGGCAGAGAGAGGGAATCCACTTGGGTAGCATAACCTTATAGTCGTGCAAGCGAGGTGCCAATTCGGAGAAGAAGGCTGCTATAATAGACTAGTAAAATCAAACTCTTAGTGAATACGGGGGGGAGAGATTTTTTCTCAAAATGAGAAATTTATCAAAATGAGAGAGGGTGAAGGTTAAGGTTTTGCGAAGACCCTTCTCCCTTGCCCTTCGGTCATTTCCGCCGTTCTCTCTACCGCTGATCTATTCCCATCGGTAGTGAAACGGGCTAGGGCTGGATCGACCGGAACTAGGTCAATCCGGTTGGCTCCGGCGAGGAGTTCTCCGTTATCGCGAACCGGTGCGGCCTCGGGCGAGTGGCGGTATTGGATCGTTGACGTTTCAGGAGTCGAACTCGGTTTTTGTTTTTTCCGGGAAGGATCGAAACGGGGATCGATATAAGTCCGGGCCCGGGGATCCGACTGTGCGGTTTCGAGACGCATCGCGAGAATGGCGTCATTGAGTTGGAATTGAAAGTCTCGTTCCTGCATTCGGAGCTTGGTGGCGGCAATCCGGGTATTCCCCGATTCGAGATAAGCCCTGACAACAACTTGCCAGCGAGCGGGAAGCTGGTCGATTCGCTCCTCCAGAGTTCTGTCATCCGTCACCAGAAAAGAACCGGTCAACCACCAGCGAAGAGCTGTTCTCAGGTTTTCCCGAACATGTTCTTCCCCAAAGTGTCTCGCCACGGCGGTTCGTATCCGATAGGTTTGGTGATCAATTGTCCCCCTGGCCCGGCCCAATCTTTTCATCAACGCCTTGGTGTCGGTGGCCCCGGCATCGATACCTTCGACAATTGCCCGCTGGATGTCGGTGAGAAAAGGGAGTTGATCTACAGGGAGGAGTGTCCCCAAAATTTCGGCCCGGCGCATGGAAAATTCAATGGGTGCCATCGGAAGGAGGTGCCTTGCGGCCGAACGTCGGGTAAGCTCCCGCACATTGGAAAGACTCCAGGAAGTGAGGTTGTCATCACTCCCTTGCCGGTATTGTCTCTCGGCATCGCGACGATAAACCAGGTTGTCGATCCCAGCGAAGAGCGTTCTCGTTGGGACTGATTCCAGGTCCAAGACCCCGGTCATTTCCAACCGGACAAACTCTTGGTAAAAATCACGGAACCGATCGGGTGTCTGGGGGCGCCGGTCAAGAAATCTGGCCCGGGCCTCCAGGATGTTTTGGACGACCGTGTTTTTGTCGATCCCGAGGATAGGTGCGATCTCAACCGGTGCGAGTCCCTCAAGAGCTAGCTCGACAGTATCACGCTGGCCGGGGGTGAGTGAGTGCCATTCGTCCGGGGTTATGGCCGAGAAGCCGAAAGTGAGGCTTCCAAGGGCCAATCGTTTTCGAACGGCCAGCGGCAAAAGTTCATAGCTGTAACGGCGGGTCGAGATGATCGGAGGGACAAAACGATTTTTGTCATTTGGGATTTCTGTTGGTGGCTTCTCTTTGGGAACTGCCTTTGATTCTGGTCTGGAATTTTTGAGCCCAAGTTTCGACCGTAGGGTTTCCGCCAAGAAAGGAATATCGTCGGGAGGGATGAAACGTCCGGCGAGGTAGTTTTTTATCCTTCTCGCCTGCCTTTTGGTGAGCGGTAATGTTGCTAGCCAATCATCGTTGGCGGGGACAAATCCTATAAGACCGGTCAGCTCCGTCATTCGGGCCTCAAAGATTGCTCTTTGATCGTTCCCGGCGGCAAGGTTTGTGGCGGCACTTCGGATCAACCGGTCGACCGTCGGTTCATCGGCAAGAAATTCTCCACTGGCAGAAACGACTCCGTTGGGGGCGAGTTCGATAACCGTCTCCCGTGTTTCAGAATACCGTTCTGGTTTTTCCTCATCCTTTTTATCCCGAGGGGCCCCTCGCAGTTTAGGGAGTCCTGTTTTTTTATCGTAGGCGATCTGTATAGAAGTGACAAAGAGAGGATCAAAGAGCGAGACCCCTGTCTCTTCTTCCGCCACCATCATGAGACGCCCTTGCAAAGAGATAATGGTCAGGGTCCCGTTTCTTCCATCAGCGGTTTTGTATTCTTGCTGGAAGGGGCTTCCTTGGTATTGAGAGAGGAGTTCTCTGTACCAGAGCGCCCAAGCGGGACGATAGACTGGAGAGTTGAACGAAACCTTGCCGGCGTAATGAAGGGAATCGATCGTTGGAATGTTTTCTCCGCCTTGCTGTCGCATCCAGTAAGCGACCGATGGGCGGACGGGGTGATAGTTGACTGGCCTTCCGTCCAGGGTCACCATGACGCTCTCCAGACTCCCAAGTCGTGCCCGATGATTCAGTTCCCTTTCGATCTCCGGGGCGAGCAGACCGATTGCTACCATGGGGCCTTTTTTTGTTTTTAAGGCCTTCAAGTCGGACCCGTTTTGTATTTCGGCGATCACCACTTCCCCTTCTTGGTAAGGTTCGGAAACAGCAACGCGATAAGTTTTGAGGCGGAGTTCCAGACGGATCGGGCGCCCGCTGCTGGTATTGAGTAACCACCAAGTTTCTTCGCGAACTGTATGGAGCCGTAATGGGGAAAGGCTGTTCCTCTCAAGGAGCTGGATATCGACCCTCTCGGAATCTTCGTCCGCTCCGATCGGGACCGGTTCTCTTTGGGTGCGTCCGATAAGATGATAAGGGGTGGAAGAGCTCTGTTGTTGTGGCTGGGTGGTACGCTCTTTCTTTATAATTTTATCGTCGGGGTCGGAGCCAAATCGAGCGGCGAGGGGGGCTAAATGACCTATGGCTGTATCCAGACGACTGGCATCGTACCAGGTTCCGCCGGTGACCTGAAGGTTGGCGGCAAGAAGATCGTCTCGGCCTCGCAAAAGTCGCTTGAGGACCATTCTGACTGATGGTTGTTCAGGGTTGACCCCTTCCGCTTCGAGGGCAGCATCGAGGTCCTCTTTAGTGAGTAAAGTCCCCTCGGTCTGACTGATCGCGAGGAGCTCTTCGGCAACCCTGATAGCCCGACCTGGTTCTGAATCATCGGCTGGTCGACCAATAGTCAATTGCGGGGGTCGTTTTCCATTGGGCATTTGCGCCGGGTCAAAGTCTTTTAGTCTTTGGGCATTCCTGACAAGACGGTTAGCAATTTGTAAAAGATTGGCCGGGGAAGGGGGCGGAGAAAATTGAAAGTCGCGAATTTCAGTGGCCAAGGTATCCCGTCCCGGTTGACTCTGTGGGATTGTGGCCAGGATCCTTGTCGCCTCTGCGGCGAGTCGTTTTGCTTCTAGATCACCATTGACCACGGATCCATCAGCCGCTGTCTGGTCGAAGATCACCTGAGTCCCATTGGGGAGTGTTTGCCCGTAGGCAGGGGTGGCGGCAGTGCGGTCGATGGTGTTGGCCATGATAGGTTCTCTTTTCGGTTCTCGGAGGGAAAAGTTGCTTTCTTAAGGAATCGGCCGACCGAGAAGGGCATAAGCGACATTACGGATGGTTACCCAACCTTCAAGCTCATCCCCTATCTTCATCGGATCGCGAAACCTTTCCGCCATAAATTGACGCTGGACTGCGGTGAGATCGGCTCGAGCCTCTATAGAAAGCCCCCTTTGGAAGAAACCAATGAAAATTTCTGCATAAGTTTTATGAAGCAGCATCGCCTCAACGTTTTTCATCTGAATCGTGCCATCGGGAGAAATTTTTACATCCCAACCGATAAGCCAAGCAACAAATGCCCGTTCTGTTCTTTCTCCTGCAGGAGGGAGAGAGGGGCCACCTCCTTGACGCCACAGATCAAAGGCTTTTCGCATCCGTTCGCCATTCGCTAAAAAAATACGGGTGACGATTTTATCGGTGAGTTCGCTCCAGATAACTGCCTTTCCTGCGAGGACGAAACGACCACTCCCTCCGCCCCCACTCATCCATCCAATCGCGCGACTTAATGTTGTCTCTGCGGCGGTCACACCACACAACATTGCGGGAATCTGGAGAAAGTCCTGTTCTCCCATCGTTCCCCCAAGGACGATATTCTCGGCTTGAGTCACGTCACCTTGGGCCAAAGCTACCCCTGCCGGAACG
>JAUSKE010000143.1 GCA_030649435.1 Deltaproteobacteria bacterium | reverse complement strand
CACCACGACCCGGACAAAATCCCCGAGGGCGGCTTTGTTCACCCTACCGGCTCTTGCTTCTTCTTCAAGTGGGCCAAGGTAATAGTCGATTATCCCAAAATGGCGGCTTGTTAAGTCGGGATCTACCCGGCGAAGGGTGTTGAGTTTGGAACGGAAAGAGGCCAACGCCTTGTTCAAGTTTGCTGCCGTTCGTTCTGGGACCGTCTTGAAAATCAGGTTGTCGTAATGTTCGATCCTCGGTGCCAATTGGTCTCTCTCTTCCGGAGTGGCTGAGGTCCAAAGACGGATCAACGTCCCTTCGTTCATCGGCCCGGTGGCCCGTGACTGGTTCCAAATTGTGATCGGTTGGTAGGCGGTGGCATTGGTCACGTAGATTTTTTCTCCGACGGAAGGGATCCGTCCAAAAACGGATCTCATCACAATATCATAGGCGGATGACGGGAGTGGTGTGACAAAAGAGCGCGAGAATTCAGCCATCAGCACATCCGGTTGGGTATACCCTTGGGCGACACGGGTCCCCATATTGACAAATCCATTCGGGACACCGGTGATCAATAGGTCGCCCGCCATCGCTGTCAGCCGATGAGGCTGGACGAAGAGGGCGAGACCGGTTGGGATACTAGCAGCCGCTATGGAAGCAGCTTCAGCGACCGGGATCAGATCTCGAAGGACTGGCACAGAGGCGAGTCGACCACGAAAGAGGGTGACAGCCCCTAGAGTGGCCGCTGTTGCACCAGCCGCAAAAATGACACCATCTTTGACTTTGTCTGTGCTTTCTTCTGTCGCTAAGCGCCAAGCAGCCTGGGCCCCTTCGTAGGCACCGTAAGCACCTGTGGCAACAACTGCCGCTCGACCCGCGGCCCGACGCCAACCATGCTCGTTTTTGGCAAAAGCATACGCCTCATTGGGGTCAAAACGGATCACATTTTTGGTGAAGGCGGCGGCAATGGTTCTTTCTTCTCCCGCCGCAACGGCGAAATTTCGGAACATACTTCGGCTACGAGCAACCTGATGCAGACCGACCGCGGTAGCAGTTGCCCCCGCCGCCGTCCAACCGATCTCACGCGCCTGCTCAGACCGCCCCTGATACTCTCCACGGTACAATCGTAACGCCCCTTGGGCCCCGCGAACAGCAACCGCCGCGCCGGCGACAACGACCCCCGCTTTCACGACAAAGGCGGCTTTTCCTGCAGCGCCGATCCCTCTTTGGGCGAGACGTTCGTAGGCGTAAGAGGGTTTACTGGCGAGGTTTTGTTCCACCCTCGCTGCCATCCAGCGGTAAAATTGGGCGTTCCAACGGGTCGCCTTGTCCATCGCCCAGGCGCTGGCGATGCTGTAGTGGGGACGAAGGGCCATTTCGCTCTGCATCACCGTCCAGTTGGCCGGTCGATTCATGACCTCGGTCCAGTTGTAACCTTCTCCCTCTCTCCCTTGGGCTAATCTTTCGAGACGGATCTCCCCCATGCCGTCACTGATCTGACGAGCTAGTGCATAAGTCCCTGCATAGACAGTGACCATCCCGGTAGAGGCGGGGTAAGAGAGGGCTCGATCGAGACCTGGGACTTTTCGGTAATTAAAAAACCAACCGCCATACCCCATGGCGAGGGCGGCCCATCCCGCCTTTTGATCCATATTTTTTCGATCTTCCCCCATCGCCTGATAAACACCGCAGGATCGTGGGTCTTGTCCCTTTTCCCTCGCCGCATCCATGCAGTCGGTGACGGCAGCGGCTCTTTCATAATTCATCCCGAACCGTTCATAATTTGTACCTGTAAAAAGATAACGGGCAGCAACAGTATCCTGCCAGCTAGAACTGCTCTTGGGGTCAAGGGGGGCTTCTCTATTGAACCAATCGAAAGCAGATGCCGGACTGTATTTTGTCCCTCTGAAATAATCACTTGGATTGGTAGCGGCATCGATCCAGTTATGGGGGTCTTGGCTAAGGCCGAGCTGGGCAATTGCCCAATAGGAGGCGGCAAATGCCGGTAACCCAACCGCTAGTGGGATTTTTGGAATGCCCCGATTGTACCAAACAGGAGGAGGCGCCATAGTCACCCCATTTTTCGGCTTACTCCTTATAATGTTGCTGGTTTTCTGGTCTTAGCCGTCGTTTTTTAAGGCAACTTTTGGACTTCTGGTCCGATAATCTTCTGTGAGAGAGGGAAAGAGAGCTTTCTATGGTTGATATCAAGAGCCGATTCATTGATTCAAAACTCCCTCTTTTCAGCGGGTTAGCCTCCAATAACAGTCCCGAATTTCTGGAAGCAGCTGACTACCAAGCCTTTCTGGCGAACTACCAGGTTGATCCTTCAAGATCAGACCTTCCCTCCTACGATGAAATCCTCGTGGCACTGAATGAAGGGATTGACACAAGTGATTGGCATCATGCCGAAGAATTACAACAGAAAATCCTGAAGTCGGTTGTTTGTTCCGGTTCTCCAACGCAAGTCTCCCGTTTTTTTGGGCCTGAAGCGGATAATATTTCAAGCCTCTGCTCCGCAATGACTTCAAGAGTGGTGGCCAGCCCGGTGGCTCATGTTTCACGCCCCTCTCACCGTGGGCCGACCGTTAGGGGAGTAGCGACAGTTGGTGGGATTGTTGTCGGTATTGGTACCGTTTGGTGGGGGGGCCGGGCAGCGACAGCCTGGGCTAGTCGAAATGCCGGGCGATTATCCAATCACCCATTTTGGCAACGGTTTGTCACACAGGCTGCTCAAGGTCCGGTCTATTATGGCCCTGAGATCCCCCGTTTCTTCAGTCGTTCTGGCCTCGTCATCAGAGGGGGTCGTCTGGCAAGCTTTGTAAGGACAGGAGCCGCCACCCGTTTTCTAGGTTACATGACGATGGCCGGATGGGCGGATAATGCGACCGTCCGTCTTTTGGATTTGAGAGAAGGGAACCTGTCCCGTACGGGGAGCAGTCTTTTTTGGTATTACCACGGTTACCGGATGGCACTGTCCCCCGAAAAATCGTTCCTCATTCGTGTCGTCAAGTTTGGCGGTCGCGAGGGATTGGCCGTTGTTGAACGAAACAGCCCTCGAGCGGCAGCGGCACTGGCCGGTGCAGTGGGAAGGGTTGGGGCTGGTCAGCTGTTGGGCAAAACAGCTCGCGGTATGGGAAAACTGGTTGTTGCCGATACCGTCGGAGCGATGGTTTTTAAAGCGGGAAATTGGATGTTTGAGGCCGAACCGGTTTTGGACATGGAAGATGATGCCGTTTACCGGTTGATGCAGCAGCAAACCTCCGAAAATTCACCGTATACCGCATGGCTGGCCAATAGCATCCGGTGGGTCGATCGTACCTTCATGCGATGGACTTATGAAAACATCAACCGGATCGATAAAAAGGAACTTTACAAATACCTCCGGCATCAGGATCGGTTGACACGGGTCGGTTCCTACTTTGCCGAGCAGGCCGCGGTGGCTGCCGCTTCGGCTGAAACCGTGAGCCGAACGGTTGATTATCAATATTTGCAGTTTCTTGTGGAAAATCCAAAGGCCGATCCTTTCCTGCAATCGGCCCTACGGCAACTCTTGGCCAATCCGGTTTCTCATGAGGGGGGATGGTTAAAACAAGATGCAGGGACCTTTAACCTGCCAGATGTTTCTAAGTTTCTTTCAGATGCGATTGTTCTTGATCAGACGTCGAATACGCTCAAGGTAAAAGAGGGGTGGGCCTTCAAGCGGTGGGTCGATTCCCTGCCGGTGCCGGTTCGGGCCAAGGGGACATTTGGTTTTGATGAAATGATGGAGCGACAGTTTCACCCGACGCCGATTGTCGGTGATGAGATTGGTGAAAAGGGGAGACGGTCTCAGGGGCTCCCTTTAACATTCGGTCAGCTCTACGATTCAGCCGCAATGCTCGATGAAAAAATTTCAGCCTCTCCAGAAATCTTGGAGATCGCCGATCTTTTAAAACAGGGGAAAAAACCTGAGCAGGGGAAATATTCCGAAGAGTCCGTTTACCTGGCCAAAGAATTTGTCCATAGCAACGAGG
>JAUSKE010000081.1 GCA_030649435.1 Deltaproteobacteria bacterium | reverse complement strand
CAACTGGGCGAGCAAAAGATGCCGATCTTTCTTTTCCGGAAGAAATTTGAGCGAGGGGTAGAGGATAAAATTAAAAAAGAGCGCCCCGCCCAGCGACATCGAGAGTCCCAAGAGGTGGACGAACTGAAGAACAGGCGCCGGTTTCATCATTTGTGCCGAAGGGTTAGTATGTCCAGTTTGACAAAGCAACCTTTTTTGGGCTACAGCCTTCTGCGATGCTCTTCAATTTTCTGCACCTGCTCTCACTCGTCCTCTGGATCGGCACCGTCCTCTTTTTCTCAGGCGTTCTGACCCCCACCCTCTTCAAGAGCCTCCCGAGGGATGAGGCGAGCAAAATTGTCGGGTTGCTTTTTCCGCTCTACTTTAAGGTCGGCCTCCTCGCCGGATCGGTCGCCCTGATTTCCCTGATCGTTCATTCTATCCGAGTTCATTCATTCCCGATCGCCCGACTTTTGGTCTTGGCAATCATGATCGGACTGACCGTGCACAACGTTCTTGTCGTCTACCCACGAGCCCATACTTTGAAGGAAGAGCTAGCGACGACGACCGAAGAGACACTCAAACCGATGCTGCAAGAGGAATTCGCCCATGCCCACCGTTACTCCGTCACCCTGAACGGACTCGTCCTGATCCTGGGATTGCTACTCCTCTATTTGACGAGCAAGACGATGACGTAGGGGCGTATAGCCATACGCCCCTACAAAAGAGAATCGTTGATCCAAGCAAGATACTTCTTCAACCCCGACTGGATCGGAAGAACCACCATCTCGGGCGTTTCGTAGGGATGATTTTTGACGAGAGCTTTTTCGAGACGAGAGAGACACTCTTTTTTCGTCTTCATGATGAGCAAGAGCTCCCGATCACGGCAGAATTTCTTCTTCCAAGAATAATAGGACGTCACTCCGGGAACAACACTAACGCAGGCCGCCAGCTTGCTTTTGACAAAGAGTGTGGCGAGACGATCGGCCTCTTTTTTTGAGTTAATGGTCGTCAGGACAACAACAAAGGGGGACTTCACTTTACGGAACCCAGTTCTTGTAGCCACCGGCCATCGAGGCGACATTCTCGTACCCCATCCCCTTTAAGGTATCGGCCGCAAGGAGTGAACGGACACCACCGGCACAGTAGCAGATAATTTCCTGCTTGTGGTTGGGAACGGCATTCTCAACCTGCAGCTCAAGAAGACCGCGTGGGATCGTGACTGCCCCTTCGATCTTTCCCTGCACTACCTCTTGCGGCTCACGAACATCGATAAAGATAACGCCACCCTTTTTCAGTTTCTCCTTGGCCTCCTGAGGGGTTACTTCTTTTACCCTCCCCTTAGCCTCTTGCAAAAGCTCCTGTACCGTTTTGTCCATACTCCCTCCTCTTGTTTTTTCTGTCGGGGCGACTGGATTCGAACCAGCGACTTCTTGCTCCCAAAGCAAGCGCTCTACCAGGCTGAGCTACGCCCCGAGGTGAGAGATCCTAGAAGAATTTCAAATCTTTGGCAACTTATTCTACCAACCGCCGACACAGTTGGCATGGAGAAAATAATCCTATGACACGCAGACTGGGCCCCGTTAACATTGATCAACTCCCCTTCCGAGAGGTTCATTTTCAAGGAAATCGGATGGCGGCCCTGGAACCGCTCTGCTCTTGTCGTGATGAGAGGGTTGAACAGTCTCCCCATCTGCGGGTTGAAGATACCGATTTCTCTATCGAGGGACCCAAGGCCTTCGAAAAAGTAGAGGTTGTTTTAGAATCCAAGAGTCTACCCAATACGCTGGTAGCTCAAGACCTTGTAGGCTACAATAAGCGGTATGCTGATAGTTTTGGCGAATTGGACAAATTGATCCGGTTTGCTGGTGCCTATTTCTCCTCCGAGAAGAAACAAAAAGACTGTCGGGCTATCACCGATGGTAACGACCCTCCCACATTTTGCGCGGTGACCGACTTTTATGACCCCTTAACAGGCGAGTTGGTTGAAGACCTGCGCGAATTCCACCTAGACCAGCAAGAGCCGACCCTTCCCTTCGTCGTCAACTACACCGATCACGGAAAAAAGGGGGAGCGAGATGCCGAGGACCTCATCACGATTTCTATTGGCGGTATGAATCCAGAACAATTGATCCAGATTCAGGGCGATTCCCCATACGCTGCGCTCTTTCAGAATCCTTTTGCTTCGCCCTCCCCTCAAAAATAATTAACCACCTTCTCCACCAAAAAAAAGTCCCCCTCCCACCGAAGTGGAAGGGGGACAAAACTATCGTTTAGGGTGAAGGCTCTGTTCCTCCAGAGTTTCTAAGCTTGCGCGGTAGACCGTATCCCTTTCGGGACCGTATTCCCTCTTGTTGTTGGCTTCCTTTCAGCTAGCCAGCCTTACGACTGGTTAACCGAAAGTACCTCAGCTCCAGGGATTTCTGCCACCCTCACATCGCCGGTAACTTTTGGCTGGTAGGATTACCCTCGCCTTTGGTTACCTGTCCTCTCTTGAAATTTCCTTGGCCTATAAGGTTTTCAGTCTCGCTCCTGAGACCCTGCTTCCAGGACCTTCCTCTTTTCCTCTTTGCTCTTCAAACCGCGAGGGCCTGAAGAGTCAGGAGGTTTAGAGTTTCCCTCGGAACGTTACCTATTCTCCCCTTTTGCAAGGAGAAAACTCCTTTTTGACTTTACTGCCGCTTCCAACTCCCCCTTTCAGACATCCTGTCCTCCCTGGCTCCGGATTCCCCCACCTGCCGATAGCCTCACGGCACCTGGCAAAACAATGGGTTTAGAAGGTTCAGAACATCTTCCTGACGGAGGAAGAGGTTAAAAGTTCGGCGGCCTTTCCCTAAACGATAATTTTTCAAAGAACCAAAATCTGATGGTTCGTTTTCACCACATCCCCCACCGACAAACAACCCAAAATTTTAGCTGTGGATGAACTTCTGATTAACCCCTTGAAACGATACCAAAAGATCTCTCAAAAAATGTTATCCACAACCTCGTGGATAATAAAAAACTGTTCGAAGAGAGTAAATTTTAAATATAAATCAAAAACTTATACAGCATAGCTTATCTTCTTCTTTATCTCTTCCAAAGCCTTCCCGCGATGACTCAAGCGATTCTTTAATTCGAGCGGAATCTCGGCCATCGTCTTTTTGAGACTTGGCAAAAAAAAGAGCGGGTCATAGCCGAATCCGCCACTCCCTTTTGGGGTTTCTGAAATCACTCCCTGACAGCTAGCCTTTGCCAATTGTTCTTTTCCCGTCGGTGAGACAAGCACCATCACACAGACATAAGAAGCGATCCTCTTTTCGGTCGGTACGCCGTCAAGCTCTTTCAACAACTTTTCATTATTTTGTGAAGCGGTCGCCTGAGGCCCGGAATACCGGGCTGAGAAGACTCCTGGGCTCCCATTAAGATACGGTACAACAAGGCCACTGTCATCCCCCAACGTTAAAAACCGGGTCGCCTGGCAGACGGTGCGTGCCTTTTTGAGGGCATTCTCCTCGAAGGTTTTTCCATCCTCTTCGATTTCGCCAATCTCTGGGAATTCATCCAGGGAATGAATCTTAAAAGGGTGATTCACCCAAGGAAGATCGCTAAGCGCCTTGCGGATCTCATCCAGCTTCCCTTGATTTCGTGTGGCAATAACGAGATCTGTTTTAGGAATCATTCGAAATCGGAGGGAGGGGCGAATGATTCAAAGTCACGGGCCAAGGTTTCAAAACGGGTAATGGCGGAATTGAAGGCGAGTTTCACGATACCGGTCGGGCCATTTCTCTGCTTGCCGATGATTACCTCGGCAACCCCTTTGTTCAGGCTTTCGCGATCATAAACTTCTTCACGGTAGATAAAAACAATCACGTCGGCATCCTGTTCGATTGCGCCTGATTCGCGGAGATCGGCCAGGACTGGGATTGGCGGCCTTCGATTCTCGACCATCCGGTTCAGCTGGGACAACGCAATGACCGGCACGGATAATTCTTTCGCCAGTTCTTTCAAGGAACGGGAAATTTCAGAAATCTCTCTCTCCCGACTCTCTGATCCGTAAAAGCCACGCATCAGCTGGAGGTAGTCAACGACGACAAGACCCAAGCCATGTTCTCGTTGCAAGCGTCGCGCCTTCGCCCGCATGTCGAGCACCGTCAATGCCGCAGAGTCGTCGATAAATATTGGCGCCTCTGACAAGATCCCGGCAGCCCGCGTCAACTTCGGCCAATCCGATTCTGAAAGAAAACCGGAACG
>JAUSKE010000127.1 GCA_030649435.1 Deltaproteobacteria bacterium | reverse complement strand
TCTCTCGGTCGCTGGCGCCTACTGGCGTGGCAGTGAAAAAAATAAAATGTTGCAACGGATCTACGGGACCGCCTTTCTTAGTCAAAAAGATTTGGACGATTATCTCAATCGTCTCAAGGAGGCAGAGGCGCGAGACCATCGCAAGCTCGGTCGTGATTTGGATCTCTTCAGCACGATGGAGGAAGAAGGACCCGGTTTAATCCTCTGGCATCCCAAAGGGGCGCGGATCCGAAAGGTCATTGAAGATTTTTGGCGCGAGGAACATCTACGTCAGGGGTACGAGATTGTCTTCACACCGCATCTGGCGCGGCGCGATCTTTGGAAAACCTCCGGCCACCTCGAGTTCTACAAGGACTTCATGTACGGCCCGATCAAGGTGGAAGAAACCGAGTACCAGCTGAAGCCGATGAACTGCCCGTTCCATATCCAGATTTTTAAGAAGAAGCTCCGGAGTTATCGGGAGCTGCCGTTCCGCTGGGCGGAGTTGGGGACGGTCTATCGGTATGAGCGTTCCGGAGTCTTGCACGGCCTGCTTCGGGTTCGCGGTTTCACGCAAGACGACGCCCATATCTTTTGTCGGCAGGATCAGCTGGAAGAAGAAGTCGCTCGCGTTTTGGATTTCACCTTCTTTGTCCTCGGTTCGTTCGGTTTCAAAGAATTTGATATTTACCTTTCTACCCGACCGGCAAAGTATGTTGGCACAGAGGCGAACTGGGCTCATGCCGAGGCGGCGTTGAAAGGGGCGTTGACGAAGAAGGGAGTTCCTTACGAGGTCGATCCGGGCGAAGGGGTTTTTTACGGGCCGAAGATCGATATCAAGATCAAGGATGTCTTGGGACGGGCCTGGCAATGTTCAACGATCCAGGTTGATTTCAATCTACCCGACCGTTTTGAGATGGAGTTTGTATCACCGACCGGCGCGCGTGAGCGCCCGATCATGGTTCATCGGGCATTGTTGGGGTCGCTCGAACGATTCTTTGGCGTCCTGATCGAACATTATGCCGGTCTCTTTCCGCTCTGGCTTGCCCCGGTGCAAGTTTTATTAGTGACAATCACCGATGCTCAAATCCCGTATGCCGAAAAATTGCTCCAAGAACTTCGAGCTGCCGGCCTTCGGGCAGATGGGGATTTTCGTGGCGAAAAATTGGGGGGCAAGATCCGGGAGGCGGAGAAGCAGAAGATCCCGTATGTGGCGGTGATCGGCGCGAAAGAGGTTGAAGCGGGCAAAGTCAGCGTACGCAGCAAGAAGAGCGGCGACCTCGGCAGTCTAGCGACTACGGTTTTCATCGAAAAACTAAAACAAGAGATCAGTGAAAAGAAATAACCTGTAAGGGCGGGTTTCAAACCCGCCCTTACACAATAAAGGAGGTGTTCCCATCAGAGAATTAAGAATTAATAATCGTATTCGTGCGAAAGAAGTTCGTGTTGTGGATGATACAGGAAAACTGTTTGGTGTGTTGACATTGCCCGAGGCGTTGAAGGCGGCGCAGGAACAGGGAATGGATCTTGTTGAGATCTCTCCCAGTGCAGTACCGCCGGTTTGTAAAATCATCGACTACGGGAAATTCAAGTACCGACAGAAGAAGAAAGAACAGGAGTCAAAAAAACATCAGGTCGTTGTTCACTTGAAAGAAGTGAAGATGCGACCGGTGACTGATGAACATGATTTTCAGTTTAAGATGCGCCATATCAAGCGTTTCTTGAGCGAGGGGAATAAGGCGAAGATAACGATCGTTTTTAAGGGACGGGAGATCACCTACACCTCTCACGGACGGGCGATGCTCGAACGGATCGTCAAGGAGTTGGGTGAAGAGGCGAAGATTGAAACGACCCCCCGGATGGATGGTCGGTCGCTAATCATGATTGTAGCTCCCGCGCATCATTAAATAGGAGAGGAGAATAAAATGCCAAAGATGAAGACAAATCGTGGAGCCAAGAAAAGGTTCAAGATGAACAAGAAGGGAACGATCAAACGGAAGAAGGCTTTCCTCCGGCACATCCTCACCTCGAAGAGGAGGGGACGGAAGAGACATTTGCGCAGTTCGACAACGGTCTCTCCCGCGGATGTGAAGGCCATACGTCAGTTGTTACCGTACGGGTAGACTTTAACAAATAAGGAAAGGGGAACTTTATGGCACGCGCAAAACGTGGTTTTAAGGCCCGTCGTCGGAGGAATAAAATCCTCAAAAGGGCGAAGGGGTTTCGTGGAGGGCAGGGACGGCTAATCCGGACCGCCTCCGAAAAAGTCAAACGGGCAATGGCTTATGCCACCCGCGACCGAAAAGTCCGCAAGCGGGACTTCCGCGCCCTTTGGGTGGTGCGGATCGGTGCAGCCGCTCGGGAGCATGGGTTGTCCTATTCTCAATTCATGGGCAAGCTGAAAAAGGCGAACGTTTCTTTGAACCGCAAGATGCTCTCTGAGCTGGCGATCAAGGATCCGGCCGGATTTGGCAAGATCATTGAGATCGCTAGGGCGAACTAATGACAGATCTCTTAACGGAGATTGAGGGGCTGGAAAAACAGTTTGGTGAGGAGATTGAAAAACTCCACCATTCGAATGAGATCCTCCACCTCAAGGCGACTTATCTCGGGAAAAGCGGCCACCTCTCTTCTATTTTAAAGAAGATGGGGGGCGTTTCTGCAGAGGATCGACCGACCATCGGGCAGAAGGCGAACATCCTCAAAGGAAAGATCGAGGAGGAATGCCAACGACTTCTGGACTCCCTGAAGCGTGGGGCTCTGAGTGAGAAGACCGAGAAGGAGAAGCTTGATATCACCCTTCCGGTCCCGGAACTCGTGGGTTATCTTCACCCGATCAGTCAGGTGAGGCAAGAGGTCGAAGAGATTTTTGTCGGACTCGGTTTTCAGGTCCATGAAGGGCAAGAGATCGAGAGTGATTATTACAACTTCGAGGCGTTGAATATTCCCGCCAATCATCCGGCAAGAGACATGCAGGATACATTTTATATTGATGTAGGGGCAACCCTGCGTGGTTGCCCTGCAAAAGAGGGTGGCCACACAGGGCCACCCCTACTGTTGCGAACCCACACCTCGCCGGTTCAGATCCATGTGATGGAGAGGCAAAAAGCTCCGATCGCGATGATTGCACCGGGAACAGTTTATCGGCGCGATTCGGATGCCTCCCATACGCCGATGTTCCATCAGGTGGAGGGGTTGCTGGTGGATGAAGGGGTCCGGTTTTCTGACCTCAAGGGAGTTCTGGAGCTCTTTGTCCACGAGTTTTTTGGAAAAAAGACTATCGTTCGTTTTAGGCCCAGTTATTTCCCGTTCACCGAGCCATCGGCCGAGGTCGATATCAGTTGTCTCTTTTGTGGTGGGACAGGGAATAATTGCTCCGTCTGCAAACGGAGCGGCTGGCTGGAGGTGATGGGGTGCGGGATGGTTTCACCGGCGGTTTTTAAAAAAGTCGGTTACGACTCACGGCGGTACAGCGGCTTTGCTTTTGGGATGGGGATCGAGCGAATGGCGATGCTCAAGTTTGGGGTGAATGACATCCGGCTTTTTTTTGAAAATGACATGAGATTTTTAAAACAGTTCTAAACTATGAAAGTTCCTTACAGCTGGTTGAAAGAATTTGTGCCGACCCGACTGGGGCCTGAGCAGGTTGCCGAAAAGATAACGGCGGCCGGTTTTGAGGTCGAGGGGATTGAGACAATCGGCCGCGAGCCAGTTTTAGAAATCGCGGTAACGCCGAATCGTGGCGATGCCTTGTCCATTCTTGGGATCGCCCGTGAAGTGGCTGCACTTACTGGTGTTCCGTTAAAGAAGGTAGGGGCGCCCCTCGGTGCGCCCAAAAAAAATAAAACATTGCCCCTACAGATCCGCATTCTTTCAAAATCCGATTGTCCCCGTTACGCCTGTGCCTTGGTCACTTCAGTTCGTGTCGGGCCAAGCCCTTCATGGCTTGTTGATCGATTGACTCAAGTGGGGCTCCGTTCGATCAATAATATTGTCGATGCGACCAATTTTGTCCTGATGGAGCGTGGCCAACCACTCCATGCCTTTGACTATGAAAAAATTAAGGGACGCCAGATTATTGTTCGAAAGGCAAAAGCGGGAGAAAAACTGGAGACCCTTGATGGCGTCACGAGAAGTCTCGTGGCTGAAGACCTCTTGATTGCCGATGCCGAAGGGGGGATCGCCTTGGCTGGTGTGATGGGGGGGCAGGACTCCGCTGTTTCAGAATCAACACAAACCATTGTCTTGGAAAGCGCCGTTTTCCATCCGGCAACCGTGCGACGGACCAGCCGACGTTTAGGACTTTTGACCGATTCCTCCTATCGCTTCGAGCGAGGGGTGGATGAGGAGGGGATCCTTCCGGCACTGGCTCGGGTGATCGAGGTGATTGGTATGGGAGAGCTGGTTCAGGTTATCGATGTTCGGGTAGGGGCAGGTTTAAAACCGGCCCGTACGAAAAAAGTTATTGTTTCTTCGTCCGCCGGAGAGATCAACCAACTGTTGGGAACTTCTTTTAAAGAGATGGAGATGAAAAAGATTCTTGTTTCGCTCGGTTTTCAGGTTCGTGGTGCAAAAAAATGGAAGGTTACGGCTCCCTCTTACCGCTCGGATATTTCTCATTCTTCGGATCTAGCCGAAGAGGTGGCCCGTCTTAAAGGGTACGCGGCTATCCCCTCGACGTTACCACCGATCAAGCCGCAGAGACGTTCCACCCTCTCTTGTGAGAAGAAGGCGAAGCAGTTTTTGACCTGCCGGGGTTTTACCGAGTCGGCCTCCTTCAGTTTTGTGTCGCCGGAGGAGGTGCGTCGGGTTGATCCTTCACTCCTTGAAAGAGGGATCTCTCTCGCCAACCCGATCAGTCAGGATCTTTCGCTCATGCGTCCTTTGCTGATCCCTTCACTCTTGAAAGGGGTGGTGACGAATCAGAATCATCAGACCGAAGAGCTCCGGCTTTTTGAATCGGCGCATGTTTATTGGAGAGAAGGGGAGAAGATCATCGAAAAGCGATCACTGGCTGGCGTTTTGGTCGGAGACAAAGAAGATTTTCTGGAAACCAAGGGGATTGTTCAAGCACTCCTGAAAGAGTTGGGCATCAGGAGGGGGGATTCACCCCACGAAGTCCGTTACGAAAGAGCGACGCGTCCCTTTTTGCATCCCGGAAAATCGGCAGAGTTACGGGTTGGAGGAACGACGATCGGCTTTGTCGGGACCCTTCACCCAGAGGTGGCGGCGACATGGGGGATTCGGAGAGAGCCAGCTATTTTTGAACTCGATCTGGAATTTATGTCGGGACGGCAAGGGGAACCGAAACGTTTTCAGGAGTTGCCCCGTTTCCCATGGGTCGAACGGGACATTTGCCTCGTGGTTGATCGTGGCCTTGAGGCCGAAAAGGTGGAGAGTGAACTTAGGTTGGAACCGCTTCCGATCGATTCCGTTAAGCTCTTTGACCTCTACGAAGGGGGCCAGGTGCCGGCGGGGAAAAAGAGCCTCGCCTATCATATCCGGTACCAGCGTCGTGATCGGACCTTAACCGACGACGAGGTGAGCGGGTATCATCAAAAAATTATTAGTCATGTCAGGCAAAAGTTAGGGGCAGAAATTCGTTGAAGCATTTAACCATCACCATAAGGAGGGAGCTATGACCAAGGCTGAAATCATCGAGGCGATCTATTCCAAGATCGGTTTCTCCAAAAAGGAGTCTGCCGATATCGTGGAACTTGTCTTTGATACGATTAAGGAAACCCTGGAGAAGGGGGAGAAGATCAAAATTTCCGGCTTCGGGAATTTTGTCGTTCGTCAGAAGAGACCCAGGATCGGGCGTAACCCGCAGACCGGTGAAGAGATAGAGATCTCCGCCAGAAAGGTTTTGACCTTTCGGCCGAGTCAGGTATTGAAGTCGGCTCTTAATAACAAGGCTTAAAAAAGAGAGGTTCTTAACTATGCGATCAGTAACGATACCGGATAAACTCTATTTTAAGATCGGCGAGGTGGCAAAGCTTCTCGGACTCGAACCGTACGTCCTTCGTTATTGGGAGACGGAGTTTCGCGAAATCGAACCGATCAAATCGCGTGCAGGGCAGCGACTCTACCGGAAGAAGGATGTAGAAACGGCGCTGACGGTCCGCCAGCTCCTTTATCATGAAGGTTACACGATCGAAGGGGCGCGAAAGAAGATTCGAGAGAGTCATCGGGCGTCATCTCCATCAAATCTACCTTTTGCAGGTGGGCTCCAAAAGGAGACGTTGACGAAGATCCGTCAGGAGCTTGAAGAATTGGCGAAGATTTTGAAATGATTTTTAGGTGGGGGCCCCCTACGCTAACGCTTCGGGGGTCCTCGAAATAACACGGTTTTTCCAAAAAGAAAAGCCGTGTTATTTCGGGACGTAGCGCAGCCTGGTAGCGCACACGCTTGGGGTGCGTGTGGTCGCGGGTTCAAATCCCGCCGTCCCGACATTGTTAATCCTTCTTTCCAACGATGACGGTGTCCATTCCGAAGGACTCAACCTCCTCGCGCGTGATCTTCAAAAGATCGCACGAGTGGTGGTGGTTGCCCCGCACCAGGAGCAGAGTGCAACCAGTCATTCCATCACCCTCCATCGTCCCTTGCGAGTTCGGCGTCTCAAGCGTGATGTTTACGCGATCGACGGCACGCCGACCGATTGTGTGACGCTCGGTTTTCATGAAATCCTAAAAGGAAAAAAACCGGATTTGATCGTCTCCGGCATCAACCATGGGGCAAACCTTGGGGACGATGTCCATTATTCCGGCACGGTCTCTGTGGCGATGGAAGGGGCGATGCTTGGGATCCCTTCGGTCGCTTTTTCCCTCGTTATTCTGGGGGAGAAGCAAAATCATTTTCGAACCGCCTCCCGATTTGCCTTAAAATTATGCCGTCGTCTTTCCGATTATCGTTTGCCATCAGGGGTGATGTTGAATGTGAATATTCCCAATCGTTCTCAGGCCCCCGTAGCCGAAGTCACAAAACTTGGGAAGAGGAGTTATGGCGAAATTATTTTTGAAAAAATAGACCCTCGTGGTAAAAAGTATTACTGGATCGGGGGAAACGAAAAACAGTTTGTGAACATCCCCAGGTCTGATTGCAATGCGATCCGTGCCGGTCATATTTCAGTGACACCGTTGCAGGTGGATATTACCCATTACCCTGTTTTGGAAGAATTGAGGGGGCTTAAGCTTTGACTAAAATTTCTTATCATGTTGCGCGTCGCAAAATGGTGGAGGAACAGCTCATCGCTCGCGGGATACGTGATTCAAGGGTTATTGAAGCGATGGAGATTGTCCCCCGCCACGAGTTTGTGCAGGAGGCATTGGCACCACAGGCCCACAACGACCACCCCCTGAATATCGGAGAACATCAAACAATTTCACAGCCCTACATCGTCGCAACCATGACGGAAGCATTGGCTCTCAAAGGGGGTGAGAAAGTTTTGGAATTGGGGACCGGTTCGGGGTACCAGACCGCTATTCTTGCGATGCTTGCAGACAAGGTTTTTTCAATTGAACGGATCACCTCTCTTTCGAATAAGGCGCGACAACGGCTTCACCGGATGGGGTATCAGAATGTGACGCTGCGGACCGGTGACGGCTCGGTCGGCTGGCCGGAGGAGGCCCCGTTTGATGCGATTTTAGTGACGGCCGCCTCGCCCGGTATTCCAGAGGCTCTGCCAGAACAGCTGAAAGAGGGGGGCAGGCTCGTGATACCCATTGGCAGCGAGGAACAACAGGAACTTTTTTTGGTCACGAAGACGGCCGAAGGGACTCAAAAAAAATCACTCGGAGGGTGCCGTTTTGTCAAACTTGTCGGGCAGTACGGTTTCCCGGAAGAAAAAACAGGCTCCTAACTGTTTCGCCGCTGCTCTGGTTCTTGCACTTCTCGGCGGATTTTTAGGGTGCACTACCATTTACGTCAGAACTGGCGTCTACCACCGGGTGCAAAAGGGGGAGACCTTAACGGCACTTGCCCGCAGTTACGGGGTATCGGTCCAGGATCTTGCCGAGATCAACAACATTGAAGACTCGACGCAGGTGAAACCGGGTGATCGTCTTTTCGTCCCGCGGGCGCGACGACGCCCGGCGACGGTCAAACCTTTACCGAAGGGGACACCGGAGGAAAAAATTGTCTTTGAACGGGGTCGTTTCGTTTGGCCGATTCGCGGTCGCCTGACCAGCCGGTTTGGGATGCGGAACGGTTCACGGCATGATGGCATCGATATCGCCGCACGACCGGGGACTGACATCCGCGCTTCTGCGGATGGGAGGGTGGTTTACAGTCAACGGCTTCGGGGGTATGGGAATCTCATCTTGCTCAAGCATTCTGACGATTTTTTCACCGCCTACGCCCACAATTCAAAAAATCTTGTTAAGAAGGGGAGGAAGGTGAAAAAAGGGCAGGTTATTGGGAAGGTTGGGAGCACCGGACACGCCACCGGGCCCCATTTGCACTTCGAGGTGCGCAAGGGGAGGGCTGCCCGAAATCCCCTTTTCTTTTTGCCTAAAGTGTAATAGTTCTACCCCTCTACATTAATAAGGAGAAAATATGATTGACCTCAAGTCCAAGATTCGTGATGTGCCTGATTTTCCGAAGCCGGGGATTCTTTTCAAAGATATCACCCCACTTTTGGGGGATGTGAAGGCGTTCCAACAAGTGATCGACACCCTCGCCAAGCGGTATGCGACACGACAGATTGATTACTGTGTTGGGATCGAGTCGCGCGGTTTTATTTTTGCGTCGGCGCTTGCCTACCGGATCGATGCCGGCTTTGTCCCGGTGCGAAAGAAAGGAAAACTCCCGTATACGACACGAAGCGTCGAATATGATCTGGAGTATGGCACCGACAAAATTGAAATGCATGTCGATGGGGTGCATCCCAAGAGTCGCGTGTTGGTGGTTGATGACTTACTCGCCACCGGTGGCACGGCTAAGGCGACCTGTGAGCTGATAGAAAAGTCAGCCGGCACCGTCGTCGAATGCGCGTTTGTCGTCGAACTCGAATTTTTAAAAGGGCGCGACAAGCTGAAAGGGAGGGAAGTTTTTTCTCTGATACAGTACTAATACGAGTTACGCCCCCGTAGTTCAATGGACAGAACGGAGGTTTCCTAAACCTTAAATACAGGTTCGATTCCTGTCGGGGGCACCACGTAAAATAATTTTTGCCCCCTTAGCTCAATGGACAGAGCACGAGCCTCCGAAGCTCGGGATGTTGGTTCGATTCCGACAGGGGGCACATTGAATGATCGCGGTTTCTTACTTCGGGAGAGTGATGGGAATCGCTTCGTGCTGGATCTTGATATCGTAAAAAAACTTATCCTTCTCCGGAAGCATCGCAATCACCTTTTCTTTGAGCGCCGGGTCGTCTGGAAAGAGTTGCTTCATTGCCATTACCGAGGCACGCCGAACTGGGCGATATTCTGAACTGATGCCTTCCACAAGGGTCCCTTTGATCTCCTCTTTTTTGTCGGATTGGAGACCGATCATCATGATGGCGTCGACCGCCTGGGTTTTCACGATCAGGTAACTGCCCCCGGGTGTTCCTTCGGACTGCGGGTATTGCATGAGCTCCTCAGGAACCTTCTCCTGAATCACTTCCTTGAGGACTGGGAGCGCCTGATCGGACCCGATCTCTCCCAAGAGGAAGGTCAATTCATAACGAGGGTAGTGATTTTCAATCGGAATCGATCGGAGGGTATCCGCAATTTTTGGTACCACCTCATTCGCCTTGAGCCGCAGGAGGGCAAGCCGGTTTTCCCACTCCTGCTGTTTATTATTATCCCAATCATCGGACCCGACGATTCTCAGGCCTTCCTTAACTTCTTTGGGAAGTTGGG
>JAUSKE010000122.1 GCA_030649435.1 Deltaproteobacteria bacterium | reverse complement strand
CCCGGAAGACAAAATTGCGGAGAGGAGCCACCAGGTTAAAAAAGGGGAAACATTGGCCTCCATTGCCAAGAGGTCAGGATTGCCGGTGACTTATTTAACGGCGATCAACAAGACTCCCCACGCTAAGCCAGGTCGGTCGATCCTGATCCCTTACGCCCCACCTGACGGCGAGCGATGGGCCTTGGTTGATGAATCGAAGCGCCCCATCCGTCGCCACCGTGGCCATCGGACAGTTGTGGCTCGAAAGACACACCCGCGTCGACACAACAAGATCAGCCGAGTCAAGCCAACGATCACGACCACCACCCCCAAGGTGGCCACTACCGAAAAAGATCTCTAATTCCTGCCGCTCAATTAGGCCCTTTCCGGTCCTTGACACCTAAATCGAAAACGATTATCAATTTCAGCTAGAATTATGGCTGATAAAGAACAGCTTGTTGCCTCAGAAACAACCCCCAAGATAGCCCTCGTCGGGAACCCCAACGTGGGTAAGAGTGTCATTTTTGGGTTGTTGACAGGCCGCTATGTCACCGTTTCAAATTACCCCGGCACTACTGTTGAGGTGGCCCGAGGAGCCACTACAATTGAAGGCCAACCGGTCGTGATCATCGACACACCGGGGGTTAACTCCCTCGTCCCGATGTCAGAGGATGAACAGGTCACCCGAGACATCCTCCTCAAAGAGGGACCCACCGCGATCATTCAAGTGGCCGATGCCAAAAATATTCGACGGGCCCTGCTGATCAGCCTTCAACTCGCAGAAATGGGAAAGCCCTTTTTACTCGACCTGAATATGGAGGACGAGTCAGCCGCCTGCGGTATCACGATCGACAAAACAGAACTCGCCACAAAATTAGGGGTACCGGTCATCGGGACCATTGCGATCCAGAAAAGAGGGATCAAGGAGGTGCAGAAGAAGGCCCTGTCCGTGGCCCCTGCCACCTTTCGATTTTCATATTCCGCCGAGGTGGAGACAGCGATCCAGAATATTAAAACTCTCCTCCCCAAATCACCGATCTCTCGCCGCTCCATCGCATTGATGATTCTTTCAGGAGACAAAAGTCTTAAAGGATGGATGCACGAAAAACTTTCTGACCAAACAATCGACCAGCTCGAGCAGATTCGCGATAGCCTCTCACGCCTCTACAGCGAACCGGTTGCCTACGTTATCAATAAGCAACGACTGCGGGTGGTTGATGAGTTGATGAGTTTCTGCGTTCGACAGGAACGACGGGAAAAAGAAGGGTGGCAGAGTTGGGTTGGACGGCTGTCGATGCATCCGGTCTGGGGCCTTTTTGTCCTGGCCGGTGTTCTTATTGTCGTTTATGAATTCGTCGGCAAGTTTGGGGCCCAGACGGCTGTTAATTTTTTAGAAAAAGGGCTCTTCGGTCATTACCTGAATCCGTGGGCTGTCACACTCTTCTCCAAGATTTTCTCCTTTTCCCCTTTCTTGAGGGACCTCTTTGTTGGTGAGTTTGGCATTGTAACGATGGCGCTTACCTATGCCCTCGCCATCATCTTCCCCATCGTCATCACCTTTTTCATCGCCTTCAGTTTTATGGAAGACTCCGGTTACCTCCCCCGCCTCTCGATCATGTTGAACCGGCTCTTTCGCCTGATCGGTCTGAATGGCAAGGCGGTCGTCCCGATGGTGTTGGGTCTCGGTTGCGACACGATGGCGACAATGACCGCGCGGATCATGGACACGCGAAAAGAGCGGGTCATCCTGACCCTCCTCTTGGCCCTTGGTGTCCCCTGCTCCGCCCAACTCGGTATCGTGCTTGGCATGCTTGGGGCATTGCCGATCTGGGCCACCTTTCTCTGGTTCGGCGTCGTCGGGGGTTCTCTCATCCTTGTCGGGTTTTTATCCGCCCAGATTCTACCGGGGGATCGTTCCGATTTTATGATGGAGATCCCGCCAATCCGGCGACCGACACTCATCAACATCGTCACCAAAACATTCGCCCGTCTGGAGTGGTACCTAAAAGAAGTGGTCCCCCTTTTCATCATCGGAACCCTCTTTTTATTCCTCCTCGACAAATCAAGCCTCCTCCCGAAAATCCAGAATTTTGCCTCCCCCCTCGTTGAGGGATTTTTGGACCTCCCGAAGGAGGCCACTGAGGCCTTCTTGGTCGGTTTTTTAAGACGAGACTATGGGGCCACACGATTTTTTGACCTCTTTGGTAAAGGCCGACTCACCCCTATACAAGCGATCGTTTCGCTGATTGTGATGACCCTCTTCGTCCCCTGCCTCGCCAATGTATTGATGATTATCAAGGAGCGCGGGATGAGGACGATGATTGCCATCGTTGGCTTCATCTATCCCTTCGCCTTTTTCGTCGGGGGAATTATTAATTGGGGCTTGAGAATTTTATGATAAACGAGCATCCAGCTTGGCTGGTGCGAGTGCGGGGGTTCGGGGGCCATCGGAGACCGGAGGTCGTACGGGGCCCCCGCTTATCATGATCCCATGCCCGCTCTGCCAAAAGGAGTTTGACGACCGAACCGCCTGCAAGGGGTGTGGTCTGACCAAAGGATGCACCTTGATCAAGTGCCCCAACTGTGGTTATGAATTCGTAACCCAATCAGTCATTGTCAACTTTTTTACTAAACTGTTTAGCCGCTTTAGCAAACGTAAACAAAAGGAATCCACGAAATGAAAGAACAGAGTCGTCGGGTGAACCACCCTTGTGGACAGATCGTGGCCCGTCCCCATGAGATGGATGAACTGTTGGAAAGGGTCTGGACCCAGAGAGAAAAAGGGAAAGAGGACCAAACGAGCCTCCTCGCAGCCACGCCGGTTGAAGAAGGAGAGCGTTGGTTGAAAGGACTGCTCGCCGAAAAGTTGATCCATCTCGAGGGTGGTTCACCCGAGGGAGAGAAAGTCCTCTTCACTCCTGAAGGGGAAAAAGAGGCGAGGGAGATTATCCGGCGGCACCGGTTGACCGAACGTCTTTTTGCCGATGTCCTCAAAACAAGCGAAGAGGTCTGGGAGCGCGAGGCCTGCGAACTAGAACACCAAACAGTGCTCACCGAGGAGGCGGTCAGTGCCGTCTGTTCGTTCCTCGGTCACCCCCCAACCTGCCCGCATGGCCGACCGATCCCACGCGGCCGCTGTTGCTCCGAATTCAAAAAAGACCTTACTCCGTTCGTCATCCCCCTCTCTGAAGCGCAAGTGACTGAAAGTTACAAGATCGTCTTCATGACCCCGGAGAATCATCGCCGTCTCGACCGGCTCGCCGTTCTGGGGATCCTCCCGGGGAGCACCATCCGCATCCATCAAAAACGCCCCTCTTATGTGATTCGTTGTGGGGAAACCGATGTCGCGCTCGACCTCGAAATTGTCAAGGATATCTATGTTCGAAAAGGATAAATTAAAATCTAGTGCGGTGACAGCGTCCAACGCCGTGACACAAGGGATCCGTGTTGATGTTCAGAGTGAATATATTTCTGAACGTTCCGACCCGGAACGAAACCTCTATTTTTTTGCCTACCATATTCGGATTACCAACGAGGGTGAAACGACAGCGCAGCTGGTCAGCCGGCATTGGATCATCACCGATGGGGATGGAAAAACAGAAGAGGTCAAAGGCCCTGGTGTTGTCGGTGAACAACCAACCCTAGAGCCTGGGGATTCATTTCAGTACAGTAGTTTTTGTCCCCTCAGCACCCCGGTGGGGGTCATGCAGGGAAGTTATCAAATGGTCACAGACGATGACGAACCGTTTGATGCCACCATCGCCCCTTTCAAGCTGGCCCAAGAATCGGTCACCTACCACTAAAATTACCCCACTAACGACTTCAGAAGACGATCCAGTTGCCGCTCTTCTTCGGGCTCAAGGGGACGACTCGCACCAGGGGGAAGGTCTCCCAAACGGACAGGCCCATAGGCGACCCGCTTCAGACGAAGGACCAAATGCCCTACCGCTTCAAAAATTTTTCTCACTTCACGATTTTTCCCTTCCTTCAGGGTGATCTCCACCCAACAGTTGTAGGGATTCGTTTTTAGAAGACGAACAGTCGCCGGGCCTGATTTTTGTAGGAGCGCCCCTACACCTAAGGACACGCCGCTGGTTATCTTTGCCATCGTCTCCGGCGTCACAACCCCTTGCACCTTGACCTCATAGGTCCGCGGGATCTCAAA
This sequence comes from Deltaproteobacteria bacterium, assembly GCA_030649435.1. Lineage (GTDB taxonomy): Bacteria > UBA10199 > UBA10199 > JACPAL01 > JACOUP01 > JAUSKE01. The sequence continues at coordinate 2,998 of JAUSKE010000122.1, read as the reverse complement.
ACTGGGATGGGTGAGTTGGTGAATGATCTCACGGCGCGAGGTAAAAAGCAGCAGTCCTTCGGAATCAAAGTCAAGACGTCCGACGGAGAGGAGTGAGGAGCCCTTGGGAAGATACTCATAGACCGTTGGCCGTTTTTGAGGATCGTGTCGGGTCACCATCACATTTTTTGGTTTATGTAAAACAAGGAACTCCGAGGCGGGCCGACCTGAAAGCGGTTTCCCCTGCACAACAATTGTATCCTGCGGGGAGACCTTCATCCCGATCGTCGCTGGCTGGCCGTTGACCATCACCTCCCCTTTTTGGATCAACTCCTCGGCATGGCGTCGGGAACAGAGGCCGGTTGCGGCAATCATCTTTTGGATTCTTTCCATAATTTTAAAACGCTATCGCGGCCATAAAAACAAGCAACTATCTTTCTAAGGGTACGATAATAATGGTAGTTTATGTCTCCTCCAATTACCAGCATCTTTCTTTCTTCAGTCCTCGCGGCTACCCCAACGACCCCAGAAGAGGCTAAGGCCGATGATATTGAAGGGGCACTCCTCAAAACCACGGAGGGGGATGGAACGCTGACACTTGATGAGTGGAATAATTTTATCCCCACTCTCCAACCATCCTGGAAAACCGGTGGGTTGAAGGGGCTCAGTTGGTTCCTCAAACGTACCTCCGACGATAACCGTTGGACGATTGACTCACCGGTGCTTGAGAGACTCTCTTCTCTAGAACGTTTTGGTGTCGATAGGGAAGTCGTTCAGAGGATCATAAACAACCAAAATAACCCGTGGTTCGTACTCGGGGACCCCACAATGGAGGCAGCGGTTTGGCATGCCCCGGATAAACTCAGAAAGGCTTATGGTGTTGATTATATCAAGGCTGGACCGGCGACCAATAGTCGTAACTTCTCCCAGTTTGAAGTTTATAACACCAAGGGGCAACGGATGGCACACGTTCTTGTCGAAAACCAGTTTGAAAATGGGGGATTCCGGATCTGGGTTGACCCAACGATAACAGAAACCGTTCACTCAAAATCAACCCCGGCCCTCTCTCAAATTGCCGCTAAATTTGCCAAGGCAACCAGTGATTGTGGTGATGTCACGGCGAGCTTTGCCGGTGGTTACAGCTGTGCCACCGAGGGGAATCCCCAGTGTGTCGGCCCTACCCTTCTTTATGATCAACAAGATCAACGACATTATGGTCCGGATGGCCTTGTGATTATCAACGGTCGGAAGCATGGAGAATTCAATAAAAAGTATGGTGGCATTGTTATTTTTTACCAATCCTCTGGCAGCTGGAGCATCTATAGCAGCAATGAAGTCTGCCTTAATAGTGATTGTTACAACCTCAACAATGCTGACGGGCCGACCGGACGTAATGCCTTTATCGCAGCACTCACTAAGGACCCCAATCTTAGCGTATTTCAATCGTTCCGACTCGTCACCAGCTCCCCAGCGACTGCAGGAGCACTCGTTGAGAAGGAGGGAACTCCGATCGGTATCGCCAGCACAACCGACGTCACCACGAGGAGGGTCCTTGCCAATATCAGACCAGGCGTTCTTGGGATGTCCGCCGTCGTCACACTCGAATTTCCTGCCGACATGAAGAAGGGAGGCGAATTTATCCATGACGTCCTTGGGGCCTATGAAGCGGTGACCCTCGACACCGGTGACTGGAGCCCAATGCTGGTCAACCTGAAAGAGGGTCCTCCACAAGTTGTCCTCCCGCTACAGAGGGAAGTCTCCCATTACGTCATGACCATCCATGCCTGCAGTCCAACTAAGTAACAAAGTCTTTCCCCTAGACTTTTTTTGCCGCCAGGTTACGATGCGGTCGTGGAGAAAATCTCAATCCCCCTTTGGGGTCCGCTCCCGTTTCTCTTCCTCCTCCTGACAATCGCCCTCTGTCCCCTCTTTTTTCCCCATTTTTGGGAAAAGAATCGGAATAAACTACTGGTCTCGCTCCTCCTTTCGGCACCGGTCCTGGCTCTTTTGCTCCCAGCCCACCCAGAAACGATTTTGCACACCTTGCGCGAGTATTTTTCCTTTATAGCCATCCTTATCGCCCTCTTTACAATTTCAGGGGGGATCCGTCTCTCCGGTGACCTTCGGGCCTTGCCGAGAATCAATCTGACTTTTCTCGCTGTCGGTGCGGTTCTTGCCAATTTTATCGGAACCACAGGGGCCTCGATGCTCCTCATCCGCCCATTTTTAAATACCAACAAGGAACGACGCCATACCTTTCATCTCCCGATATTTTTTATCTTCATCGTCAGTAACGCTGGTGGCCTACTCACGCCTCTCGGTGACCCGCCACTCTTTTTAGGCTACCTCCGCGGTGTCCCCTTCTTCTGGACCTTACGGCTTTTCCCAGAATGGCTCGTTACCGTTGGAATAATTCTCCTCGTCTTTTTTATTTGGGATTCCCTCGCCTACAAAAAAGAAGAAGCGGTCTCGATCGCGGAAGATGTCATCCATGAACACCCCCTCAAACTGGAAGGGAAAATCAACTTTCTCTTTTTGCTGGGGGTGATCGGTTCCGTATTTTTAGAAACCCCGCTCCGGGAGATCGGGATGCTCTTTGCCGCATTCCTCTCACTCCTCTCAACGAAGAAAATAATCCGGAATGAAAACGGTTTTACCTGGAAACCGGTTCAGGAGGTCGCCATTCTCTTTCTAGGGATCTTCATCACGATGGTCCCGGCGCTTCTTCTTCTGGAGCAACGCGGGCAGGAATTTAATATCACCCAACCGTGGCAATTTTTCTGGCTCACCGGAGCACTCTCTTCCTTTCTCGATAACGCCCCGACCTACCTGACCTTTGTCTCGCTCGCCCAGGGGCTCCACCTAACCCCGGAGGTCTTAGCGATGCCGGCAAAGATTTTGGCCGCGATCAGTTGTGGCGCGGTCTTTATGGGGGCCAACTCGTACATCGGTAACGGCCCCAATTTTATGGTGAAGGCAATTGCGGATGAGATGGGGTTCAAGACGCCAAGTTTCTTTG
>JAUSKE010000105.1 GCA_030649435.1 Deltaproteobacteria bacterium | reverse complement strand
TTGTCCATACCAATGAGGCGATTGACAGCCTCTATTTTGCCTCAACGCTTCGTGATCCAAACCAGTTGGACCAGCAGATGGCGAGACCGCTGGCCTTGGCCGATCGGGTGACTGATCTGGCGCGGAATGTTTTCGGGTTTTCTTCTGACAGGACGGAATGGCAAAACCGTGTTCCGATTGTGGAAGGGATGCCGGTGGATGCCGCAAATCCAAATCTTCCCCCGATCGGACCGGTGATCGGTTGGGTTGAGCTTCCTGGAGGTGTTGGCTCTATCGAGGTCTTGCAGAAAGAACCGCTTCATCTCCTTGAAACCGATTCCCGAAACTTCTGGTTGATGATGAGTCCGGGGTACGGGGCCGGGATGTTTGAGACAGAGAGCTTTGCAGAGTTTCAATCAAAGATCGGACAAAAAATAGACCAAAAGAGGGCTCATATGAAAGACACTGTTCAGCGATCATTGAAGGAATTGTCCCATGTGCTTGATGAAAATGTGGCACAGATTAAAGAAGAGGCGGCACAAAGGGGTCAGACTCAAAAGCTCCCCGCGGATGAAGAGCTTCGGTACGAGGCGTATCGCGAAATGGCCTCAAGCCCTGCCAATCCGGGCGATCTTTTGGGAGGTCTGGTGCTACAGGCGGAGTCCAGCGGGCTCGATAGTGGTGAAATTGGCCGTTTTGAACGGAGGATGACCGCAGAAATGGTTAAGGAAGTTGGGAATGAGCTTCGTCGGAGTGTCCGGGAGTTTAGGAGTGACATGATCAGCAGGGCGCTCTTCAAAAAGAGAACGGATGAGGATATTGAATTGGTTTCTTTCTCTCATTTGGGCCCACGGGTGATGCCGATTGTTCAAAAGGCAAAACTTTTAAAGGTGGATGCCGGCAAAGTAGGGCAGTTGTCGGACGAGTTGCTGGCGCTGGCCGTCATTCACGAGATCGAGTTGGGGACTTATTTGCAGTCAGTCCCTGAGGAGCACAGGGAGGCAATAGGAGGGGAGCATCAAAAGATGGGGCTTGTCGTCAAAAATGGGACTGGCTGGGCCTTGAACAGTGCCTCACCTTTGATTCAGAAGATGGTTGAATTTCGAACACGGGTTTTTGCCGAGCGGAAAATGGTTGAAGAGCGAATGAGAGCGCTTGATGGCGGTCAAGAGGCGGCAGGGGTAACGCTCCATGAACGGGAAATCGAAGCGGTGGCGACGAAGGCCTTTCCGCCGATCGATCTCGAGACCGAAAGCGGCCAGGCCCGCGCCGCTCAACTGGCCGTCCAGACCAATCCCAATGGGGCTGTTGCGACGAGTTATCGTTTTCAGGATAGTATCACGCGACTCGCGATTCTGGGGCTTCTTTCCAGGGATGAACTGAACGAGTACCGAGATTTTTTAGGTCTTTCTTTTCCTCAGGAACAGCGGTAAAGTCCACCCGTGCTTTTGTCTCACTCTCTCCTTGAAAGGGTGATCCCCCTGAGTGGGATCAATTTTCACCTACTCCTTCTTTCGATCATCCTCTTTTTTATTGTCTTTATACTCTGGTTGACTCCCAAAGTTGGCTTCATGAAAAAAATGGGGCCGTATGCCTGGGTTGTGCTTGGGACAATAGCACTCACGAATCTGAATATTCTCCCCAAAAAGTCCCCACTGTACGATACTATTTTTGAAATTGGTGCGCCGGTCGCCTTTTGCCTGATGCTCCTTCGGGTGAACTTCAAAAAATTCATAAAATCGATCTCGTGGCGAGCCTTTATGATCCTGCTCTGCGCGGTGCTCGGTTCGTTCGCCGGAGGGATGGTCTCCGCCTTTCTCTTTGGGCGTGGAGATCCCAACCTGATTAAAGCGATTGCCGGAAAGACAGCCGCCTGGATCGGCGGGCCCGAAAATTGGGTAGCGGTGGCGGTGAATATATTTCACCTGGACGAAAATTATTTTGGTGCCTCTTACGCCGCCGGCCTTGTTCCTTACATGGCTTGGGTGGCTCTCATTTTCTCATTGGCAGGGACTCCTTTTGTCAGCGCCTTCAACCGATGGGTCCGGCCAAAATACCCCAGCGCAGAGAGTTCCACAAATGTTGCCGAAGAAGATGAGCATGAATTAGCGAACCGAAAGCCGGTGGGGCATGAACATATCTTGCTCATGGCGGCGATCGCTATCGGTGTTGTTGCCCTTTCGAAAGGGATCGATCAACTTGTGGGAGGTCTTTCTATCCCTCTTCCGTTTGAAAAAACGACGGAGTTGCCAATCCCCTGGATTCTACTGGCAACCACGATTATGTTGGTTTTGACGTCGTATACGAAGACAGCCGTTATTCCGGCAACCTACGAAATAGGGCTTGCGCTGCTTTACTTCTCCATCACCACCTATCTTGCCAAATCCGATCTTGTGGCGGCCTCCAAGTTGGCAGGGACCGTCTTACCTCCCTTCCTTGTTATCCTTGTTGTTCATGCCCTCTTCGTCGGGATCGGTGCAAAAATTTTCCGAGTCGACTGGCTGACAGCGGCGTTAGCCTCCATTTGCACCATTGGAGGGGTTGTGACTGGGCCGATGTGTGCCTTAATCTATGGGGCCCCACATATGGTCCCTCTGGCGATCATCTTTGCCGGGCTTGGCGTCGCCTTTGCCAATTATTTGGGTTGGGTGATTGGGGTCACCTTTTTGTAAGGGTGATTCACCCAAGGGCTAAGGATTGACATCACCCCCTCTCTTCCTTAACCTTACCTCTTATGATTCAGGAACTGGCAACACGGATTGACGAAAAGCGCGGGGAGCTCGAAAGTTGGTTCGAGAAGCGTTTTGGCGACTCCCTCCCTCCGGTCTATAGTTCGGTGGATCTCCGCAATGCCGGCTTCAAGATCTCGGTTGTGGATACGAACCTTTTTCCGGCCGGTTTCAATAATCTTTGCGAAACATTTTCGGAAAAGGCCTCGGCAGCGTTTAAAGAGTTCTTTCAAAAAAATTACCCGGCCCACCAAAAAATTCTCCTCATCCCCGAAGAACATACCCGCAATCTTTTTTACCTAAAGAATATTGAAGCACTGAAGGAGATTCTTACCAAGGCCGATCTAGAGGTGCATGTCGGTTCTCCGCTGCAAACGGCTGATTTTTCTCCAGACTTGATCCTTATCAATAATGATCTGTCAGCCGGTTTCCCTGAATATTTGCGGGGACTCAGTCAGCCGATCTTGCCCTCGCCCCACTTGGGATGGCATCGGAGACGGAAGAGCGATCACTTTGCTCTTTATATTCAACTCATGCGTGAAGCAGCAGCTATCTTGGATATTGACCCGTGGCTTCTCTATCCGTTGACTCAAGTGGAAACCGGTATTGATTTGACGGATGCCGGTTGTCTGAAACGACTTCAGGAGTCGGCCGACCGTCTTCTTCTGCAGATTCGACAGAAATACCTGGAGCATGGGATTTCCCGCGAACCGTATCTCTTCATGAAGGATAATGCTGGAACCTACGGTCTGGGGATGATGACTGTCCGGTCCGGTCACGAACTTTTGGCATTGGGTCGCCGCGTTCGCAACAAACTGGAGTTTGCCAAAGGGGGGAGGAGGGTGAGTGAATATCTTCTGCAAGAGGGGATCCCAACTGCCGACCTTTACAAGGGCAAGGCGCTGGAACCGGTGGTCTATCTTGTCGGGGGAAAAATGGTTGGGACTTTTTTCCGGATTCATGGGGAGAAGGGGGAGATGGAGAGCTTGAACAGCCCCGGAATGACCTTTTCCTGCCTCTGTTTTCATAAGGTTCGGCCTCCGACCAGGAGTTTTGATTTGACCTATGAGAGGAAAGAAGAACTCTTTGTCGTGGCCAAGTTTCTGGGTCAGGTTGCCTCCCTCGCAGCGGCCCTGGAGTCGGAATTTCACCGCAAAGAGAAGGCGGCGTGAAAAAGGGTCGGCCTTGGGATCGATCAAATTTTCTTTGACCTTCGGAAAATAACCGATTAATACTGCCCCCTAAACAAGGAGACCCTCTTCATGACCCGATTCAAAGAACTCAATCCGTTCGTTTTACTGTCGGCGTTGATTATCGTGATGTCGGCTTTGAGTTATGTCGTTCCTGCCGGGAAGTATGAGCGGGTTATCCAGCCGGAGACAAAAAGGACGATGGTGGTACCGGGGAGTTTCCGGTATACGGCGAGGAGTCCCGTTGGCCTCTCTGATCTCTTTCTTTCGATTCCCAAAGGGATGGTCAATGCGGCGGTCATTATCTTTGGGATCTTCATATCAGCTGGGGCGTTTCGAATCTTGGAGGACATTGGAACAATCAATGCGTCGATTTATGCTTTGGTGCAGAGGGTACGGGGCAGAGAGCTTCTCTTGATCCCGGTGATCATGATCGCTTTTGCCGTGATGGGGGCCGTAGCCAGCATGGCCAATGCGGTGATTATTTTTATCCCTTTGGGGATTGTGATCGCCCAGTCTCTTAAATTCGATTCGGTGGTAGGGTTGGGGCTTGTTTATCTGGGTTGTTACGCCGGTTTCAATACGAGTCCTGTTGTGCCTACCAGCGTTGGAATTGCCCATCAAATTGGTCAGCTCCCGATCTTTTCCGGGGCTCTGGTCAGGACGATCATCTGTCTCATCACGGTTTTGGTAACCATCGGTTACGTCTGGCGTTATGCGGCTCGGGTCAAGAAGGATCCTTCCCGTTCGTTGGTCGCCGACCTGAATATCACGCATGACTTTGATATTGATCTTAAGGCCTCCCGACCGATGGGGAAAAGGGACTGGTGGGTGCTGGGGGTGGTTGGTCTCACCATGGTCTCTTTAGTTTTTGGGGCGGTTGAGTATCAGTGGGATCTCTTAGAGATCTCTGCCCTTTTTGTGGCCATGGCGGTGGTGACAGGCCTAGTCGGAGGGTTAGGTCCGAACAAGCTCGCCAATAGTTTTGTCAAAGGGATGGCTGGGATTACCAGTGGGGCAGTGATCACCGGTTTTGCCTATGCCATTCAGTATGTCCTCCAAAAAGGGATGATTATGGATACGATCATTCATTTTCTCTCAGGGTTTTTGAGCGGTCTTCCAGCCACCGTTGCGGCGCTCGGTATGTATGTGGCTAATTGTTTTATCGCCCTTTTAATTACTTCAGGGAGTGGACAGGCCGCTGCCGTCATGCCGATCATGTTTCCGATTGGAGACCTTGTCGGTTTGACACGTCAGGTGACGACTCAGGCGTTTTTGTTTGCGGATGGCTTTATGAACGGGATCACCCCAACCTCAGGGGTCTTGATGGCTTGTCTGGCGATTGCGAAGGTCCCATTTGGAAGATGGGTTCGCTTTTACCTTCCCCTCCTGGGGCTCTGGACACTAATTGCAGTGGTAACGCTTGTGTTGGGAGTGAAGTTTGGCTGGGGGTCGTAGCCTAAGAGATGGATAATTCATTCCCCCAAAAGTTTTCTTGTCAGCGCTGTCGACGCCACTACTCACCGCTATCATGTCGCTTGGAATCGAATATTTTCAAGGGGGAGGTTGTTCTTTCCTGTCAGGGGTGCCGCCGGAAACTGGCGGCCTTCCCAATCAAGGATTGGTATGAACAGTACATCCAGTCTCCTGAATCGGTAGTGACGAGCTCTGCGAGCCCCGCGAGCCCCGAGAGAAAAATAGACTTGGAGTGAGAATTTTGTTAGTGCTTGTTCAATGAAAAGATTCCTGACACGCCCCAGAACGATCTTTTGGAGTCTTCTAACGCTCCTGATACTCATCATCATTTTTCAGAATGTAGAACCGACTCAGCTCAACCTACTCTTTTGGTCGATGCCGGAGATGCCGAAGCTTTTGTTGATCCTCTCTTCGATGGCCGCCGGGTCGCTTTTGACAATCCTCATCTCTTGGGAGATCCGTCGCGCCCGGCGGAAAAAAATTGAGGGTGGTTCCCCCTTGGGAACGCCTCCCTAGTTAGCGGGTGATTCGGGTCTCTGACAGTTCCGTTTTTGTCTTCTTTAAATCTCTTTCCAAATGGTGGATGGCGCTGTTGAGCTTTTTGACCTCCGGTGTCGTTCGGATATGGCCATTGGTCAAGGAGGTATGGACCACCTGACCGAGCTCTTTGGAGAGACGCTCTATCTTTGATTTCAGGCCCTGAATGTTCATCTCAAGATGGATGACGTGGGCTGTTTTGCCGGCCACATAACTGGCCTGCCGTCCCCCCTTCTTCAAGACCTCTAACCCCTGACCGACCGCCTTCTTGATCTTTCTCCGAACCACTTCCCAGTCTCTTTTCTGCATGGTCCCTCCTTTAAGTGTTTAGCTAATGATACCAAAAAGGAGGAACACCCCAAACTATTTTCTTTAGGTTGTCTATTAACTACTTGATTTATATTTAGTTTTTTATTGATGAGGCGGACTCAACCATCCCCTTAAATCGAAGAGCTTCTTGATTTTTGGGGTCGATCGCGAGGGCTTTGTCAAACTGATTCATGGCGTCGTCTGGTTTCTGCATCGCGAAGAGGACCATCCCCATATGGACGAGGGATTCGACACTTTTGGGGTTAATTTGGAGCGCCTCATGGGCCATCCGGAAGACGTTTTCAAAATCTTGCTGCTGGAGGTAGAGGTGACCCAGTCGTTCGCGTGCCTTGATATTCTTGGGGTCTTCAAGGACCATTTGCTGCAGCTTTTTGAATTCTTCTTCATCAACCTGGCCGATGGCCGGTGCCATGGGTGGTGTGGATCCCATCGATGTTTGATCTTCACGAGGTTTGATGCCACCAATCAAGGTGACGAGGACACCACCGACAAACGCGGCGAGAAATAAAACAAGTGCCATTTTTGAAAGAAAGCGGGACCGCGGCACATTTTTATCCCGTTCCCTTTCTCTCTTATCAAGAAGCGCCAAAATCAAGGCGGCCATCAAGAGGGCAAAGACACCAACCAACCCAAGAACAGTTCCGGAGAGGATCATGAGTGAACTCCTTTTTTTAATCGGTAGAGGATAATCCCGGCTCCTCCGATAACAAAGAGGGCTGGTAAAATCCAGATGGCAAGATTGATCCCTTCCGCTTTTGGCTGCAAGAGGGCCCATTCGCCATAGCGTTCTTCAAAATAGTAGAGGATCTCTTGGTCACTCTTTCCCTCCACGATCTGTTCACGGACGGAGGCCATCATCTTGTTTGCCAACTCTGCCGGTGATTCGGCAATGGCGACACCCCGACAGACGGGGCACCGAAGCTGATGACCTAGTTTTTGAGCGCGTTCTTCCTCCCCCGGAGAAAGGGAAGCTGCCGCAAAGCCAACTGTGGTGAAGAAGAGAATGGAGAAGAGAATTTTTTTCATTGGAGGAGGGTGCCTATTTTTTCATGGAGAAGGCCTGGTGTTACGGGGCCAGCCTGTTTGTAGGAAATTTTCCCTTCACGATCAATGAAAAAGGTCTCCGGAACACCAGCGACGCCGTAGTCGATAGCACTCTTCAAAGTGGGGTCAACGAGAATCGGCGCCCCTGGACCAAATTGACGGATGAACTCTTTCGCATTCTCCGGCTTATCTTCGTAGAGGATGGCGTAGAAGAGAACAGGATGGAGAGTCTCTTTATTGGCGTAAATCTTCATCGCTTCACGGATGACTTGATGTTCCTGCACGCAAGGGCCACACCAGGTTGACCAGAAACTCAAGACGACGGGTGTTCCTCGGGCTTCTTTGAGGGAGACTTTTCCTCCTTCGAGGGTGGTTAGTTCAAAGTCGGGGGCACTCTTGCCGATGAGAGCCGATGGTAGGTCGCGCGGGTTTCGTGTCAGGCTGAAATAAAGGAGGGAAACCGATGGGACAACAATGAGGCAAAAAATGAGACCCTTTTTCATAAGGCGATGAGCCCTCCGATCATCACCAGTACCCCTCCGATCCAAATCCAGGAAACGGCGGGTGAGATCATCGCCCGTATCGATACCTTTGATCCATCCTGTTCAAAGCTGATCAGTGTCAGGTAGAGATCTTCCACTGGGGTCGAACGGACTGCTGGACTCCCGATCGGTTGCTGCGACATTGGGTAAAAATTCATCTGAGGGGTTAGCTCTCCCAAGATTTTCCCCTTTTCAGAAACCTGAACGATCGCCTTGATTTCAAAACGTTGAGCTGCCTGCTCTGCCGTAATCCCCTGGAGCGTTAACGTATAACGACCGATTTGGCCACTCTCCCCCTTTTGGAGGGTTATCTCATGGTCTTTCTTGTAGAGAGAAGAAATAGCGATGGCGACAATGATGATTAAAGCCCCCAAGTGAGAAACAAAACCGCCGTAACGACGGCGATTGGTGGCAAAAAGGTTCGTCACCCCCTGTTGTCTGAAAATGCGCGCCACTTCAAAGAGCATGATCAAAAAAGCGAAGCTCGCAAGAAAGATCACAACCATTAACCAAAGATTCCGGGCACCCCGGAAGAAAGAACAGCCGGTGATGAGGAGTGCAACAACGGCTGGCTTGAGAGAGAGATTTAAGAAGGAACGAAACGATCCCTTCTTCCATGGGGTTGCTAGACCGATCCCCATCAGGAGGAGGATCATCCCAACGATTGGTACCGTCATCTGGTTAAAATACGGTTCGCCGACCGAGATCCTCTGCCCTTTGATCGCCTCAACAATCAGTGGGTAGAGGGTCCCTAGAAAAACGATGAAACAGAAACTCAAGAAAAGAAGATTGTTGAAGAGGAAGAGGACCTCAAGGCTGAAGAGACTCTGAACCTTTCCCTGTTCTTGGGATTGGGGAGATTTCCAGAGGAGTAGTGTCATGGAGAGGACAAGAGTAATGCCAATAAAGACGAGAAAGTAAGGCCCCACGTGGGATTCAGTAAAAGAGTGGACGCTATCCAAGACACCGCTTCGGGTCAAAAAAGTGCCGAGCAGGGTGAGGAGGAAGGTGAGGATGGCGAGCATGACATTCCAGCTGTGAAGCATTTTCCTCTTTTCATAGACGATGATCGAATGGACGAGGGCCGTGCCGGTCAGCCACGGCATGAAGCTCGCGTTCTCGACCGGGTCCCAGGCCCAGTAACCGCCCCATCCAAGAACCGCGTACGACCACCAGCCACCAAGGACGATTGCCATCGAGAGAAAAGACCAGGCGAAGAGGATCCAGGGGCGGGCCCAGGAAATCCATTCTTCACCCGTTTCCAAAAGAGAAGCGATCGCAAAGGCAAACGGAACGGTGAAGCCGATGTAGCCGATATAAAGGAAAGGGGGATGGATCGACATCAGCCAATGGTTTTGAAGCAGCGGGTTTGGGCCCGGCCCGTTCATCGCCGCCGGAATAACTGGTAAAAATGGGTTCGCCGGTAGGGCGAGCAGTAGAAAGAAAAAAAGTTCGACGAAGAGGAGGGTGAGACCGACCCAGGAAAAGAACTTTTCGTCCCTGTCTCTGTAAATGTAGATGCAAACCGCAGCGTAGGTGGTGAGGATCCAACCCCAGAAAAGGATGGAACCTTCGAGTGAACTCCAGAGTGAGATCGCACTGATCCAGCGTGGCGTTTCGAGACTACCGACATGGGCGACGTAGCTGATACCGAAATCATTCGAGAGGAGGCCGTAGACCTTCGCCAGGTTGGCAGTGGTTATCAAAATAAAATTGGCATAGACGCTGCCGCGCCCCCAGGCTGCGAGCGAAGCGAGCGGAGCGAGAGAGGATGATTCGGTTCGGCGGGAGGCAAAGAAGAGGATCATCCCGAGAAGGGAGAATCCAACTGAGAGACCGATGCAACCGTTACCAATCGTGATGAGTGGGCTCATTTTTTCAAAAGCTGCTGATAAATCTGCTGTGGCATCTTTCCTTCTTCGGGAGGACGGTATTCATTACCATGTTTGACCATCAGTCGTTCTGCCAAAAACTTTTTATCTTTTTGTAGTGCCCCTTCGACAACGGCACCGATCCCTTCTTGAAACATCTGTGGTGGTGTTACATGGGAGACGACAGAAACTCTATGATGGTCGTCAGCGATCTGAAAATTAACCTCTGATTCTGTGACATGGAGGCTCCCCTCGGCCACGACCCCTCCTAAGCGGACCGGGTTGCCGATCGCCGCATCTCCTTTTTGGATCAATTCCGTGGGGGTGACGAAATAGACGAGATTCTGTTCAAGGCCACCCCACAAGGTATAGGCCAACCCCCCGGCAATCAGAACAACGCCCAGAAGAATAAGGATTTTTTTCTTCATCGTGAGTTTTTCTCCCTCTTGGAGAGACGACGGTGCCGCTGCCACAAGGAAAAGCCGTAAGAGGTGAGGACAAACCAGGTGAGACCGTAGGCGCCCCAGACAAACTCCCAACCTCCATGGATCATGATTGAGCTCCGCGTGGTAGGGGCGGTGGTAACGATTCTTTTTCTTCGATCAACGCCTCTCTTTTTAGCAGCCGCATCCGTTGAACCAAAAAGAAAACAGCGAGGCCTAGCAGGGCGAAGGCATTTAGCCGAAGCGCGAGGACCATCTGCGGGTCCATTGTTGAAGGGCTCGACTGGAGCTGATGCAGGCTCCGCCACCAACGGACCGAGAGGTAAACAATCGGCACATTCAGGTAGATCAGAAGGCCAACCGCACTCGAAATCTTGGCCCGTCGGACCGGGTCATCAATTAATTGTCGCAGGATTAGCACCCCGGCGTACAAAATAAAAAGGATCATTGTTGTGGTGAGGCGTGGGTCCCAGGTCCACCAGACCCCCCAGGTTGGTTTGGCCCAGAGCGATCCGAGTGGGAGAACGAGACCTGTCAGGACAAGCCCGATCTCCATGCTCGAGTGGGCCAGACGATCCCAAAACTCTTTTCGACGGAGGAGGTAGAGCAGACAGCCGACGAAACTGACCGTGAGGAGGAGGAGGGCGTTCCAGGCGGCCGGTACATGGACGAAGAGGATCCGGTAAACATCTCCCATCATCCGGTCGGCCGGGGCCCTGACCAATCCCCAATACTGGGCAAAAGCAAAAAATAAGATGAGGAAAATGAGTATTACTTTTGATTTCATCGGTCGATCAAGAATTCAGCGGTGAGAAGAGACCCCAAAAGAAAGATTATGTCAAATACGATCAAAAGTTTTAGCCAGGCGACCTGCTGACCGAAGAGATCACGGGCGAGCACCAGTTCAGTCACCTTGACCGAGGCGAGAAGAAGCGGCACGAGCATCGGGTAGAGGAGGAGCGGCAGTAGGAATTGCCCCTCACGGAGCGAGGCGGTCAGTGCGGAGTAAAAGGTCCCGAGTGTTGAAAGACCAAGACTCCCCAGAACGAGCACTGTTCCTAAAGTCCACGAAAGCTGGATGTCATAGAGGACGGCCATCAGCGGCAACAGAAAAAGTTGCAGGAGAGAAATAAAGAGGAGATTCCCCAAAAGTTTTCCCAAAAAGAGGGCCCGTGGGTCGATGCCGAGGATCAGAAGCCCTTCCCACCGACCTTCCTCTCTTTCCTTTTGAAAGGAATGTTCCAGGGAGAGTGTTGAGGCGAAGAAGAGGGTGAGCCAGAAGAGCCCGGGGGCCATTTTTCGCATCAGCGCTGGATCAACGCTCAGGGCAAAGCTGAAGAGTAAAAGGAGCAGGAGCCCGAAGAGGAGTGTTGAAAGGAGGCGACTGCGGTCCCGGTACTCCATCAGAAAATCTTTGGAGAGGATGGCGACTGTTTGTTGGAAGAAGAGGGTCATGAAGAGATCATCCCTCCTTGTAATGTGAGCACCCGATCGACATGCTTGATCGTTTCTTCATGATCGTGGCTGGCGATGATCAATGTTTTCCCTTCGTGTCGCCATTCGTGGATCAGGTGCCCCAGAATTTCCCGCCCACTTTTGTCGAGGGCGGGGTACGGTTCATCCATCAGGATCAATTCTGGATCTCCCAAAAGGAGTTTGGCCAACACCAGTTTCTTTTTTGTCCCTTCGGAAAGCTCACCGATCGGTTGGTCCTTGAATGGGAGGATCTGGAGCTGGCCGAGAAGGCTTTCGAAAATCTTGTCGTTATAGTCCAGCCCCCTGATCCTGGCGGCCAACCGAAGGTTTTCGAGGGGAGTCAGCGACCCGTAAAGCTGCTTGTCGTGCCCCAGCAGACGGAGGTGGCGTCGGATGAATGATTTTTCCTTTTCTGGATTTTTGCCAAAAATCTGGAATCGTCCCGTCGTTGGGCTGAGGAGCGTTGCGAGAATTTTTAAGAGTGTCGATTTGCCGGAACCGTTCGCCCCGAAGAGGGCGACCGATTCCCCCTTTTTGATGGTCAGGTTCATGTGCGCCAAGACCCAGCTTCGGTCAAAACGCCTTCCGATCTCGACCATTTCAATGATGTTATTCATTTTCTATTTCTTGTGCCCCCGGCAGGATTTGAACCTGCAACCCTTTCGGGATATGGTTCTAAGCCATACGCGTATGCCAATTCCGCCACGGGGGCAAAACAGCAGCTCATCCATAGCATTTCAACTTTTTATGCGGATAAAAAGTTAGAAATACTTGTAGTGTTCAACAAAAAAATTACTAATGAAAAGCTGAAGCGCTATACCAGTCGGATTAGTTCTCTTCAAGGGATAAAAATTTATCCCCCGATCATCGGCCAGAGGAGCCGAAGGCCGGTAAAGATGACGACGATCCCAACGAGGTCGAGGACGATCCCGTAACGGACCATCAGTCGGATCGGGATCAGGCCGGTTGAATAAGCGATCGCGTTAGGTGGGGTCGAAATCGGGAGCATGAAACCAAAACTGGCCCCGAGCGTTGCCCCCAGTGCGGGGGGGATAGGGTTAATCTGGGCCGCCTGCGCCATGGCGATCATCACCGGCACCACCATGTTGGCGGCGGCGGTGTTTGAAGTCGTTTCGCTCAAGAAGACGGCGATGACAATGCTGAAGAAGGTCATCGGCCAGAGGGAGTTCACATGGGTCCAGGCGATCAATGTTTGGCCCAAGTGTTCCGCGAGCCCGGTGGCGAACATCAAAGTCCCCAAACTCATCCCTCCACCGAACAGAAGAATCGTCCCCCAATCAATCGTCGTCGCCTGTTCCCAGGAGAGGGTGAACTTCATCTCTTTAAGGGAAGTTGGGAGGATGAAGAGAAGAAGGGCGGCCATCAGCGCCACGACAGATTCTGGCAACAGATCATTGTATCGGATGACGAGGGGATGATCGTTCCCCATCACGATGGCGAGAAAACCGGGGAGCGTCCAGAGAAGGACGGCGGCAAAAAAGGCAACCATGGTGTTTCGTTCACCGGCGGTCAAAGCGCCTAATTCTTTTCGTTGTGACTCGAGGGATGATCCCAATCCCCCCTCTATCTTGGGTGAAGCGCCCTTGAATGCATCACCCCTCCAAGGTTTTGTGATCAGAAGTAACAGAAGGAGTGTTACGAGAGAGATCGGGACTCCCAAGGTCATCCACTGAAAGAATGAGAAACGGGCACCAACCAAATCACGGATCAGGCCGAGGCCGATTAGGTTGGGTGGGGTTCCAACGGGGGTCGCGATACCGCCGATAGAGGCGGCATAGGCGATGAGTAACAAAACTTTTGATTTAGTCTTTGCGCCAACTTTGTGTTCCTTCTCCATCGTATGGATGAGACCGAGGGTGATCGGTAGGAGGATCACGGTTGCCGCCGTGTTGGACATCCACATCGAAAGGGTGAACGAAAGAAAAATCACTCCTAAAAAGGCTCGCGCCTGAGAATGCCCCAGTTTTGACAGAAGCCAGAGGGAGATCCTTTTATCGAGGTGGTGCGCTTCCATTGCTTTGGCGAGGAGAAAACTACCGATGAAGAGAAAGATGACCGGGTTGGCAAACGGGGCGAGGACCTTCGCACTTTTTTCAACACCGAGCAGTATGGCAAGAACGGCACCAAGAAGGGCGGTGGAGGGGAGGGGGATCGCCTCGGTGATCCAATAGACAACAACCCAGAGGAGGACTGCCGAAAGACGGTGCGCGGCCGGTGACAGGGTTGGAAAAGGAAGACAAAGGATCAGGATAAAAAGGATGGGGCCTAAAAAAAGTCCTACAGATTTGGAATTCATTAGCCGATCTGTTGCTTCTTCGCCAAAAACTCTCGTCCCTTTCCGACGTCGGTGTTGATCGGCACCTTTTGGGAACAGAGCGGGCAGAAGTCCTCATCCCAGGCATCGAGTTTTAAGCTGACGAGGGTGAAGAGTTCAGGGACTTCTCCTAAATCGCTCGCTTTTAGTCCTCCTCGATTGCAGAGGGCCCCGATGCCGACAACCTCACCCCCCAAACTTCGAGCCGACTCCACCACCTTTTTGACGGAACCACCAGTCGTCAGGATATCTTCAACGACCAAGACCCGTTTTTGCCGGATCATCTTGTCGTAGCCGCGCTTGATCACAAAGCCGTCGCCCCCTTCAAGTTTCTCGGCATAAACCGCCAACACTTCGCGACCGGTCAAGTCTGAGAGATGATGAGCGACCCACTGGGAAAGGATCACACCACCGACGGCCGGGGCGACAACGATATCTACTTCTGCCTTGGTAAAATTCTCAGCGATGGTTCGACAGAGAAGCGAAATTTCTTTGGTGTGTGGGTAGATGGCATCTTTGTTGACGTAGGCGGCCCCATGTTTGCCGGAGGTGTAGATGATGTGGCTTCCGGTAATCACGGCGCCCGATTTAGTCAGGATTCTTAGGACTTCTTGTTCGTTCAGCATAAGATCTCCTCCAAAATTTTCTTGGCGGCATCGACGGGTGTTCCGATTTCAGTCGGTGGTGACGTGATCGGCCGTCCGATCACAAGGGCGGTTGCCCCAGCCCGAATCGCTTCTGCCGGAGTCATTGTCCGCTTTTGGTCCCCCTTGGAGGCCCAGTCGGGACGAACGCCAGGAGTCACCTTCATCAAGTTTTTCAGTTTTGATTCCTTGCTGAGTGAAGAGAGGTCTTTTGGGGAACAGATAATCCCGTCGACACCCGCTTCGGCAGCATCGAGCGCCAGCTGCAAAACTTTTTCCGCTGGAGATTTTCCAAAAATATGTTGGCAGGTTTTTTCATCGATGGAGGTGAGAACAGTCACCGCAAGGAGGAGTGACTTTCCCTTGTTGGCGACCGCCGCCTTCATCGATTCGATGCCGCAGGAGGCATGGACGTTGAACATCTTGACCCCCATTGCGGCGACTGCCTTAGAGGCGGCTCCTACCGTGTTGGGGATGTCGTCAAATTTGCCGTCGAAAAAAATTTCGCCCCCAAGAGTGTGGATGAATTTGACCACCTGTGGGGCGCCGGCGGCGGTGATCAGCTCGAGACCAACCTTAAAACAACCGACATGGGGGGAGAGGCCCTCGACCAACCCCTTGGCCTTTTCGAGGTTGTCGACGTCCAGGGCAACGATGATCCTGTCTGAGGGGGTCACGGCGGATGATTTGCCTTAAAGTCTTTCAAAAGGCGAGCAAAAAAATCCTTGGAAAAAGTCTGGACAGACTCCCCTTAAAGGTTGTAAGGAAAGCCCCCTTTACGCAACATGCGCCCGTAGCTCAGGGGATAGAGCACCTGGCTTCGAACCAGGGGGTCGCGGGTTCAAATCCTGCCGGGCGCACTGAAAATATGGATTAACCATAGCGGGCGCTTAGCTCAGTCGGTAGAGCAGCTGACTCTTAATCAGCGGGTCACAGGTTCGATCCCTGTAGCGCCCACAGAATGACGCAGATTAAAAAAATTGAGGATTTGAGCCCGATCAAGAAAAAGGTCGAGGTCCATCTTCCGGCGGAAGAAGTCGCCCTGGCACTGGAGCAGTCGTACGCCCAGATCCAGAAGAAGGCGAAGATTAAGGGGTTCCGTCCGGGCAAGGCGCCGCGAGCGGTTCTGGAGCAGTATTACCGCGCCGATGCCGAAGAGGGGGCCCTTCGCGAGCTCGTGAACAGAAGTTATCCCGAGGCGATTGACGAATCGGGTCTCCTCCCGGTTTCGCCTCCCGAGATTGAGGTGGTGGAGTTCGAGGTGACCAAGGGACTTTCTTATTCGGCCTCTTTTGAAATCCGTCCTGAAATTGAGATTAAAGGGTACGAAGGGCTGAAGCTCGAACGAGAAAAGAGTGAAGTGGATGAAAAAGAAGTTGGAGCCCGTCTCGATTTTTTGAGAGAGCGTCTTGCCCGTTTGGTCCCGGTGATCGAATCCCGTCCGCTGAAGGCAGGTGATGTGGCGATGATCGATTATGCCGGTTTCGACGGAGATAAAAATTTCACCGGTGGTTTGATCAAGGATTATGTTGCCGAAGTGGGGCAGGGAAAATTGCTTCCTGAGTTTGAAAAAGGGTTGTTGACGATCGCACGGGGCGAAAAAAAGAGGATCATTGTCCGGCTTCCCGATGATTTTCCGGATAAGAACAAGGCGGGACATGAAGTCTCTTATGAAGTTCTGCTTAAAGATTTTAAGCAAAAGGTTTTACCGGAATTGAACGATGATCTGGCGAAAGACTTGGGGCGTCACACGACACTTGAAGAGCTGAAGGCGGAGATCCGCCAGGAGATCCAAAAGGAAAAAGAACACCAGGTGCGGGCGCGCCTGAAGGAACAGGTGGTGGATAAATTGTGCGAGAAGAATCCCTTTCCTGTGCCGGAGGGGATGACTCATGCCGAGCTCGATGCGATGTGGCGGAGTTTCTTGAACTACCTGCAGAATCAGGGAGTACCGCCGGAAAAGGCCGGTATTACGCCGGAAGAATTTGCGAACAAGAATCGTGATGTGGCGACAAAGAGGGTGCAGAGCCTTCTTCTCTTTGAAGCGATCGCCAAAAAACAAAATATTTTCGTAACACCCGAAGAGATTGACAAAAAATTTGAAGAGATGTCACCGGCGACAGGGCAAGCCCCTGTAACCCTTCGCAAGATGTATGAGAGTCGAAATCTGATCCTGCCGCTCGAAGAATCGCTTCGTGCTGAAAA
Organism: Deltaproteobacteria bacterium; assembly: GCA_030649435.1. Taxonomy (GTDB): domain Bacteria; phylum UBA10199; class UBA10199; order JACPAL01; family JACOUP01; genus JAUSKE01. The sequence goes on along the minus strand of JAUSKE010000105.1, from coordinate 3,094 downwards.
AACCCTTGATTTTGTTCTGAATACCGCTAAAATCAAAGTTAAGAGCTAGGTTTTTTCAACGCATCACGTTAATATCGAGGAGGCTTTCTGATCCTTTCTCCCCAAGCGAACCTTATTCCGATGGTGATTGAAATGACCAACAGGGGAGAGCGTGCGTACGACATCTATTCAAGACTTCTAAAAGACAGGATCATTTTTATCGGCTCTCCGATTAATGATGACGTTTCAAACGTAGTGATTGCCCAGCTCCTCTTTCTTGAATCCGAAGACCCCGACAAAGAAATCTCGATCTATATCAACTCGCCAGGGGGCGCGGTCACAGCGGGTCTCGCGATTTATGATACAATGCAGTACGTGAAGGCAGAGGTCTCAACGACCTGCATGGGTCAGGCCTCCTCGATGGGGGCTTTACTCCTGGCAGCCGGGGCGCCCGGAAAGCGATATTCGCTCCCCCATGCCCGCATTCTGATTCACCAGCCGTTGGGGGGCTTTCAGGGGCAGGCGACCGATATCGATATTCAGGCGCGGGAGATCCTCCGGCTGCGCGAAGAATTGAACAATATTCTTTCCAAACATACGAAGCAGCCGCTCAAAAAAATTCAGACGGATACTGACCGCGATTTTTTCATGAGTGGTCATGAGGCTAAGGAATACGGCATTGTGGATGAAGTTGTTACGTATCGGGACAAGGGTGGCCCGACCAAGAAGATGGAGATTGTTCCGAAGTCCCAAAAAGGTTAAAATAGGAGTCGAGAACCGCTATGGCCAAAAGTTTTGAAGACCCTTCCAGTCTTTCCTGTTCTTTTTGCGGGAAATCGCAAAAAGAGGTCCGCAAACTGATTGCCGGACCAACCGTCTACATCTGCGACGAATGCATTGATCTCTGTAACGACATCATTGCCGAAGAAAACGCCCGTGCCACGCAGATGGTTTCGCGATCGACTGTCCCCAAGCCGGCAGAGATCAAAAAGGTCTTGGATGAGTATGTGATCGGTCAGGAGAAGGCGAAGAAGGTCCTTTCTGTGGCGGTTCACAATCATTACAAGCGGATCGAGTCGAAGACCTTGTCGCCGGGGGATGTCGAGCTGCAGAAGAGTAACATCCTCCTGATCGGGCCGACCGGCTCCGGCAAGACGCTCCTCGCCCAAACGCTTGCCAAAATTCTGAACGTGCCGTTCACCATCGCTGATGCGACGACCCTCACTGAGGCCGGTTATGTCGGTGAGGATGTCGAAAATATTATTTTGAACCTATTGCAGGCGGCCGATTACGATAAAGCCAAATGTGAACGAGGGATCGTTTACATCGATGAGATCGACAAGATCTCACGAAAGTCAGACAGCCCCTCGATCACCCGCGACGTTTCCGGAGAAGGGGTGCAGCAGGCGCTCCTGAAGATCATTGAGGGAACGGTGGCTAATGTCCCGCCGAAGGGGGGGCGCAAACACCCGCAGCAGGAGTTCATCCCAATCGATACCGGCAACATACTTTTTATCTGTGGCGGCGCCTTTGTTGGCTTGGAGGACCTGATCGCGCGTCGTTCAGGCTCGAACAAGATGGGATTCGGTTCGGACCCGAAGAGTCGGGAGAGTCGGAATGTCGGCGAGCTTTTGGGGGATGTACAAACAGAAGATTTGCTCAAATTCGGTTTAATTCCAGAATTTATCGGCCGACTCCCAGTCATCGCTACCTTGACGGAGCTGGACGAAGCAGCGCTGATCGAAATCCTCACCAAGCCGAGGAATGCGCTCATCAAACAGTACCAGCGCCTCTTCGAGTTTGAAAGAGTGAAGCTCAAATTTACCCCCGCGGCGTTGACGGCAGTGGCCCGCGAGGCGATGAAGAGAAAAAGTGGGGCGAGGGGCTTGCGCGCCATCCTTGAGAACATTATGTTAGACATCATGTACGACATCCCTTCCAAGAACAATATTAAGGAAGTGTTGATCAACGAGGAAGTGATCCTCAAGAAGCATGACCCGGTCGTGGTCTACGAAAAGAAGGCAGAGTCCGCCTAATAAAGGAGACAACAAAATGTTTGGAGATAATCCCGAAGGCCCGAAGGATCCGAAAGATCCAAAGGGTGATTCTCCCAAGGGGGACTTACCCAAGGGTGATTTGCCCAAAGTCCCTGAGAGGGTCAATGCGAACACCTACCTCGTCCCTCTCTTACCGCTAAGGGATATTATCGTCTTCCCCCATATGGTGGTCCCTCTCTTTGTCGGACGGGAAAAGTCAATCGCCGCACTTGAAGAGGCGATGAGCAAAGAAAAAGATGTTCTGCTCGCCGCCCAGGTCAATGCGAAGACCAATGACCCGAAGGATGAGGATATTTACAAGGTCGGAACATTAGGCACGATCATCCAGCTCCTTAGGCTTCCCGATGGGACTGTTAAAGTCTTGATCGAAGGGAAGAAACGGGCTCGGATCAAACGGTTTGTCCCGAGCAACAATTTTTTCCTCGTGGAGGTTGAAGAGGTTCTGGAAAATCGTGAAGTCACTGTTGAAACCGAGGCGTTGATGCGCGGGATCAAGGGGGTTTTTGAAGCCTACGTCAAGCTGAACAAGCGGATCCCTCCCGAAATGCTCTCATCGGTGTTGACGATTGATGACCCGTCCCGCCTCGCCGATACGATTGTTGCCCACTTGCAGCTCAAGCTTCCGGACAAACAAAAGATCATGGAGATTGAAAATCCTTCGGAACGTCTGGAGAGGCTCTACAAGCAGATCCAGTCCGAGATTGAAATCCTTCAGGTAGAAAAAAAGATCCGCACCCGTGTGAAGAAGCAGATGGAGAAGACGCAGAAGGAATACTACCTCAACGAACAGATGCAGGCGATCCAACGGGAGCTTGGTGAGCGGGATGAATTCCGCAGCGAGCTCCAAGAGCTTGAGGAAAAGATCAAGAATAAGAAGATGAGCGCTGAGGCGACAAAGAAGGTGAAGAAGGAATTCAAAAAGCTCAAGATGATGAGCCCGATGAGCGCTGAGGCAACAGTTGTTCGGAACTATATCGACTGGATCCTTTCCATCCCCTGGTTCGACATGACCGAAGACAAGCTAGATCTTAAAGAAGCAGAGCGGGTTTTGGAAGAGG
>JAUSKE010000078.1 GCA_030649435.1 Deltaproteobacteria bacterium | reverse complement strand
CGTTCCTGGAGGACCAGGATTCGCAATCAGTATGAACGGGTATTTAAAAACACCCTACCGTCCACCCCGACCAATCCCTAGGTAAGTTTTAAGATTTGCTTTGGCGTTGAGAACCGGTTCGATACGTCCTTCGCGCGAGGTCAGAACGGTCTGAACGCCCGGGCCATGCCCGGCGAGAAAGGAATTACCATGCACCACGACGGCGATGGAAACGGCTCCTTTTTTATAAGACCAACCGAAGGTTGACTCATGATCGATGATCGCCACGAAATCACCAAACCGGAGTTTTTCCAGATCGTATTTCTTCAACACCGACGGATCGCTCGTCTGGATGTCGTAATCCCCTTTGAACGAGTCATTGTGGCCCATCCCCGACCCCATCAACTCGGCCGGAACCATCGCTACCACTGGGACTGTGAGAGATCTCTTGTTCGACCGGATCGGGATCTTCTTGAGCAACTTCGGATCCAATCCAGTGACCGTAATTTCTGGGTAATCGAGAAGCTTCAAGCCCTGGCCAACGGCACGCACCAAAATCTTGTCATCATAGGTCAACTTTTGAAGGACCGTTTGGGGAAAATCGACCAAGACATGCTCCACACCGCCGTGATGACCGGTGACCGTTCCTTTTTTTCCCTTTGCAGCGCCGGAAATGAGAGTCACCTCGTTCCCGATGCAGCTAAAAGCATTGAAAGAAAGGTTTGGGTTGGCAGTCCGCCTGTCAGAAAATGACCCGGCGATGCAGGAGACGCCCGGTTCAACATGATCCGCCTCAAAACCAAAGACAGAGTCGCCAATCTTGACGTTGTAGGTAATCCCCCCGACCGAAGGGTAAACCTTCCCCTCCCCCTGTCGGGTCACCTCCCAGCCAAAACACAAAGGGGGGATGATATTTCCCTGGAGGGCAAATTGAACCAGTTTTTCTTCGTTGATTTTTAGCAAAGGAAACTACTCGGCAAAGGTCCGCTCGACCTTTTCTTGTTCTTCTTTGCAGCGGATGCAAAGGTCGGTGACAGGACGCGCCTCGAGGCGTTTGATCCCGATCTCCTCACCACAGGTTTCACAAACACCGTACTCGCCCGCCTCCATTTTGGTCAGCGCCTTCTCAATTTTTCTTAAAAGAACCCTCTCACGATCGCGCAATCGGAGGTTCATCGATTGATCCGCCTCTGACGAAGCGAGGTCGACTTCATCGGCAAGGTCGTCTTGGGCAAAGCCCATCCCCTGCTCTTTCACCTGTTCGACCGTCGCCAGGATCTCCTTCTTTCTCTCCTGCAGGATCTCCTTAAACTTCTTCTCGTCTTTCTTATTCATAGCTCCAAAAGGATTGAGCATTTTCCCCTGTTTGTCAAGTATACTTCACCCTTGTAAAGACTGGGGGGCGGAACTATAACTGGGCCCGTGAAACCGTTCAAAGAAAAACTGATCATGATGGCCACCGTCGTTGAAGAGATGCTTGGCCTATCAATGAAGGCACTCATGCAACACGAATCAGCCCCTGCCCGCAAGGCGATCACGATGGATAAAAAATTAGGTCAACTGGAAGTGACCCTCGACAAGATTGGGAGGAAGAGGTTGCAACAGCCGATTAAGCCTGAAGAGATTTCCCTCATCACAACCGGCCTCAAGGTTAGCCGCGATCTGGAACGGATCGGCGACCTGGTGGTAAACCTTGCTGAGCGGGCCCTCGAACTGAACGAACAGCCGCAACTGAAACCGTACATTGAACTCCCCAAGATGGCGACAACGGTGCAAAAGATGATCCATCAAGCAACCGAGGCTTTTTGCAATGAAGAAACAGGCAAATCCAAAGCTGTCTACGAAACCTACAAGGGGATTGCCCAATGGCGGCGTCAGATCTTCTTCGACCTCTTGGAATTCATGATCAAGGACCCGACCACGGTCGCCCGGTCGATCCGGCTGATCTCGATTGCCCGGTATCTGGAGAGGATCGGCGACCATGCCGCCAACATGGCGGAACTGGTGATCTACAACGCAACCGGCAAGATGATCCGGACATAAGTTATGAAATCGATCAAAGAGGTCCTCGAGGAGTATTTTAAGGGGGGGGACGCCCCACCGGTTGGGGAGGTGATCAACCTCCAAAAACAGTGGGCCCAACTGGTCGGCCCGGTCGTTTCCAAAAACTCGGAACCACTCTCACTGAAGGGGAATCGGCTGGTGATCTGGGTCCGAAACTCCTCCTGGGCCAATGAACTCTCCCTCATGACGAGCGAACTCTTGACCAAGCTCCGAACGAACGACCTCTGCAAGAATGTCGAAGAGATCCGTTTTACCCTGAGAAAGTCCTAGAACTTGTGAAAGACAAGCCCCGAAAGGAGTTTGGGGTAAAAGAAGGTAGTCTTTTGCGGCAAAACCTCTCCCCTCTCGCAGATTGAAACAACGTCGCTGACCTTTGGTGACGGGAGTAGAAAGCCGGCCGTTGCCTCACCGCGAGAAACTTTTTTCAGGACATCCTCTATTTCCTTCTCAAAGGTAAAGTTCTCTTCGAGAGAGGCACGGGCCCCTTTAATTCCCAAGACTCGCGGGACAAAGAGGTCATGGAGCAGTGACGAGCCTAAAACAAGCCGGTGAGGGGCTAAACCTTTCGCAAGCGAAGAGCCACGAAACTTTTGCGCTGAGGTCTCAAAAAGGGCAAATGCCGGCCCACTGCCAGCAACCTTCTTGCCCAAAATGACCCCCAATTTTATTTTGGAACTCTTCTGGAAAGCAGCCAAGAACAGTTTCTTCTGGGTCACGGAATAAGTTTTGATTGTAAAGACCTTACCGGCGCGACGGGTTATCTTTTTCCAATCCCAGACGATCGGCGAATGATAGAGACGATGCGTCGGCAAGACGACAAGTCCGGGATCATTCAGGTTCGAAAAAAACATCATCACGGAATCGGCCCCCTTTCGCCCCTTCTCTTCCTTTGAATAGGCGAGTGCCGTCTCATACCGGTGGTGGCCATCGGCGATGTACAAAGTCTTGCGGGAGAGAAGGGAGGAAACCTTTTTGACCTGTTCCGGATCCGAGATCGACCAAAACTGGTGGCGGATCCCATCCTCGGTCGTCAGGTCGAAGAGCGGTTTTTCGCGCATTTTGCTAAACCATTTTTCACACTGTCGCGACGGGTCGGAATAGAGGGAAAAGACCGGACTCAAGTTCGCCTGACACTCCCGAAGGAGCCGAAGGCGATCCCTCTTCGGGGCAGCGAGCGTCCTTTCGTGGGGCAAGATAGACCGGCCCCATGGCTCCAGACGCCGAATCCCCATGATCCCCTTCCGAACAAACTTTCTCCCATGGATCATAAAAGTCTGGTGGTAGAGGTAAAAGGATGGCTTACCATTCTGAGTGAGGATGTCGTCGTGACACCATTGCTGGAAGGTCCTAGCGGCGGCGCTGTAAGGATCGGCCCCGGAGGGGAGGATCAGGCGAACAACGTTGTGCCGGTCCCGTTTGTACAGTTCCGACCGGTACGAGGGAGAGATCACATCGTAGGGGGGGGCGACCACCTTTTCCATCTTACGAATCTTTTTCCGGTTGTAGAGAAGACCTCGAAAAGGGGAAACGGCGGGGCCGGTCCTACCGGCGGGGCTATTCTTCATCTTCGATCTCCTCAAAATAGGGGAAGAGAACCTCGCTACGGATCAACCCCTCCCGAATAATTGTTAATTTGTCTTCGCTCACATCGACGACCGTTGAACCAACGGAGGGAGGGAGCTCACCGGCATCGACGACAAAACTGATCTTGTCACTGAAATAATTTTTCAGATGTTTCAGGTTAAAGGAGGGAGGAAGACCGGAAAGATTGGCTGACGTGGTTGTGAGAGGAGCCCCCAATTTTGAAACCAGCGCTTGGGCCACAGGATTTGAGGAGATCCGGATGCCAATCTTACCGGTATTGGTCGTCAGGCTCTTCGATACCGCCTTCGTCGTTCGAAAAAGAATCGTCAGTGGTCCCGGCCAGAACCGATCCATCAAGAGCAACGCCTTGTCTGGAATTTCTGAGACATACCGGACAAGCATACTTCGGTCACTCACAATCACCGAGATCGGGTTCGAGTAATCCCTCCTCTTTAAATCAAAAAGGTGCTTGATCGCCTGTTCATTCTCGATATTCACCCCCAGGCCGTAAAAGGTTTCCGTCGGGTAGGCGACGATTGCCCCTTCGCGAAGGGCCGAGACGACCCGCTCGATCTTTTCGGGCTCAGGATTTTCAGGGTGGATGGAGACGACCTCACTCACGACTTTTTAAACCTTTTATTTTTGGCGATCACATCCCGTTCCATTTTTTTGCGGTAGAGGGTCAATCGTCGTGTGAGGGAACCGTTCGAAAGGGCAAGGATCTCAACGGCCAAAAGCCCCGCATTTTTTGAACCGGCCTTGCCAATCGCCATGCCAGCAACCGGAACACCACCTGGCATCTGAACCGTCGAAAGGATTGAATCGAGCCCTCTCAGGGAAGAAGAATCAATAGGCACACCAACCACAGGAAGCGTCGTATGGGCCGCCACAACACCGGCCAGATGAGCTGCGGCACCAGCGCCAGCGATCAACACTTTGAGGCCCCTCGAAGCCGCAGTCTCGGCGTAGAGGATCGTTCTCTTGGGAGACCGATGGGCCGAGGTGATCACCCTTTCGTACGGAATTTTAAACTCCTTGAGGATCTTTGCCCCCTCCTCCATAACATCGATATCCGAATCGGACCCCATCAGGATCCCTACGAGCGGTTTTTTCATAATCCGATATCCCTCCTGTAATGAACCCCTTCCCAAGAAATCTTGGAGACGGCACCATAAGCGATCTTGCGCGCCTCTGCAAGGTCTCTTCCGAGGGCGGTAACCCCCAATACACGCCCACCAGCGGTGATAATTTGATCTCCTTGACGAGCTGTCCCTGCGTGAAAAACGATTGCCTCTGGTCCAACCGTCCCCAGCCCATCAATCACCTTCCCCTTCGGGTAGGGGCCCGGATACCCCTCCGACGCCATCATCACGCAAACTGAAACCTCTTTTTTCCAACGAAGCAGTTTACCCAAAAGTTTTCCCTGCAAGGCTGACTCAATGAGGTCCACCAAATCATCCTCCAAACGGGGGAGGATCGCCTCTGTTTCCGGATCCCCGAAACGAACGTTGTATTCCAAAACGAAAGGCCCTTCTTTTGTGAGCATCAGACCGGCGTAGAGGATCCCCTTAAAGAAGCGCCCCTCCTTTTCAAGACCGGCGAGCGTCGGCAGGATGATTTCGCTCATCACCTTCTCCTGCAGAGGAAGACCCAAGTGCGGTGATGGGCTGATCACCCCCATCCCCCCGGTATTCGGCCCCTGGTCACGATCATAGGCCCGCTTATGATCCTTTGAAGTTGCAAGAGGGATCGCCTCCCGTCCGCTGGCCACCACCATAAAAGAGGTTTCAATCCCCTGGAGACAATCTTCGATCACAACACGCCGACCTGCCTCCCCCAACCCTTTTTTCACAAAAAGAAAGTCGAGCGCCTGAAATGCTTCTTCCTTCGTCCCGCAGACAAAGACCCCCTTACCGGCAGCAAGGCCATCCGCCTTGACCACAATCGGTACCGCACTCTTCTCAACATATTTTCTGGCCGGTTCGATCGATTCAAAAACTTCAAAAGCGGCGGTCGGGATCTGATGACGCATCAAAAACTGTTTTGTAAAAATCTTGCTCCCTTCCAAAAGAGCCGCTTCCTTAGAGGGGCCGAAGATTGGAAGTTTTTCCTTTTCGAAAAGAGGGACGATCCCGTCACAGAGCGACACTTCAGGCCCAACTATCGTCAGATCAATCTTTTCCTTTTTGGCGAACGAGAGAAGACTTTTTAAATCCTCCGCCTGGATCGGAACTAATTCTGCTTGGCTCTCCATGCCTGGATTTCCGGGCGCCACGTAGATCTTCTTGACCCGCTGGCTCTGCGCGAGCTTCCAAACCAGGGCATGTTCACGACCTCCCGAACCGATAACGAGAATTCTCATAAGTTAATGCCTGAAATGCCGGACCCCGGTAAAGACCATCGCGATTCCGGCCTGATCCGCCGCCTCAATCGATTCCTGATCCTTGACCGACCCACCCGGTTGGATGATCGCCGTAATACCAGCCTTCGCTGCCTCCTCGACGTTATCTTTAAAAGGGAAAAAGGCATCCGAGGCTAAAACAGTCCCCTTCAAGGAGGAACGGGCCTTTGAAATAGCAATCTTCGTCGAGTCGATCCGGCTCATCTGCCCGGCGCCGATCCCAACGATCTTTTCTGCCGTAGCAAGAACGATCGCGTTCGACTTTAGATGCTGAACCACCTTCCAGGCAATGGCAAAGGCCTTCCATTCAACCTCAGTGGGAGAACGCTTCGTCACCAAACGCGCCTCACGGATATTTTCCTGACTGGAATCCCGTTCTTGAACCAAGAGTCCACCAACAACCTTTTTAAAATCATACCGTCCCGCCTTTTTTACCGACAACCCCGAGACATCCAACAATCGAATATTTTTCTTTGCCTGGAGGATTTTTAACGCATCAGGAGCAAAACCGGGGGCGATGACCGCCTCGTAAAAATCTTTGGCAATCTCTTCGGCTAGTGACCCATCCACCGCCTGGTTGACCCCGATAATCCCACCAAACGCGGAGAGGGGGTCACATTCGCGGGCATTAATAAAAATTTGTTGTAGGGGCGCTCCTTGGCGCGTCCCTACAGCAACCCCACACGGGTTGTTATGTTTAACAATAACAACCGCTGGCTCTTGAAACTCCCTGACCGTTTCAAAAGCAGCATCGATATCGAGGATATTATTGAACGAAAGCTCCTTACCATGGAGCTGACGTGCATTGGCGACAGAGGGCTCTTGATCCGAAATTCTGCCATCCCGATAAAAGACCCCTTTTTGATGCGGGTTCTCGCCGTATCGCAAATTTTGTATTTTTGTCCCTTGATAATTAAAAACATCCGGGAATGTTTCGTCCTTGCCACCGGTCAGATAATTAGTAATCGCCCCATCATAACGGGCCATCAGTGAAAAAACTTTTTTAGCCAGATAAAAATTAGTGTCGGCCGAAACATTCGGCAACTCTTCAAGAACTTTTGAATAATCTTCCGGATCCACCACCACCGTCACATCCTGCCAATTCTTGGCAGCCGCGCGGATCATCGTGGGGCCACCGATGTCAATTTGTTCGATCGCCTCCTCCAGAGAAACACCTTTTTTTGCAACGGTTTCTTCAAAGGGGTAAAGATTCACGACGACAAGATCAATCAATCCTATTCCCGACTTCTTAAGCTCTTCGAGGTGTTTTGAATTGGAGCGAATCGCAAGAATCCCCCCATGAATCTTCGGGTGAAGCGTCTTCAAACGACCGTCCAGAATCTCTGGTTGCCCCGTGTAGTCCGACACATCGCGAACCGGGACCTTGTTCTTCCTCAAGAGTTCCGC
>JAUSKE010000007.1 GCA_030649435.1 Deltaproteobacteria bacterium | reverse complement strand
GCGGAGAATGCGGCGATCGAAAACAAAACCCACCCCAAAAAATGGACCGATACCAACATTACGTACATGCGGGAGCAGTTAAAGAAGATGGGGCTTTCCTACGATTGGGATCGTGAGCTTGCCACCTGCAATCCTGATTATTACCGGTGGGAACAGAAAATTTTTATCCAGATGGTGGAGAAAGGGCTCGCCTACCGGAAGCAGTCGCAGGTCAATTGGTGCGACAAATGCCAGACAGTCCTTGCCAACGAACAGGTGGAGAAGGGGGTCTGTTGGCGTTGTTCCACCATTGTTCGGATGCGCCTGTTGGATCAATGGTTTTTTAAAATCACCGCTTATGCCGAGGAACTGCTCGCTGATTTAGATAAACTTAAAGAGGGTTCGCCCGGAGCGGGTTGGCCAGAGAGGGTTTTGACGATGCAGCGGGAGTGGATTGGTCGCTCCGAAGGGGCAACGATTCAGTTTCCAATTTTAAAGAGTGATCAAAATAAATCGATCAAAGTCTTTACCACCCGACCCGATACCCTCTACGGCGTTACTTTTTTGAGCCTGGCGGCGGAACACCCGTTGGCCCTGGAGTTATCGAAGGGGACTTCTCAGGAAAAAGAGGTCCGAGAGTTTGCCGACAAGGTTTCAAAGATTGATAGGACAGAGCGGATGGAAGGCTCTTATGAAAAGGAGGGGGTCTTTACCGGCGCTTATTGCATCAATCCGGTGACACGGACTTCTATTCCAATTTACGCCGCTAATTTTGTGTTGATGGACTATGGAACCGGTGCGGTGATGGCGGTGCCGGCGCATGACCAGAGAGATTTTGAATTTGCGAAAAAATATAATCTGCCGATCAAAATCGTGATCCAGCCAGAAACAACTCTTCATTTGGAAACCATGAAAGAGGCGTATGTCGATGAAGGGGTTCTCGTTGACTCCGGTCCGTTCACTGGGCAACCCAACGAGAAGGCCAAAAAAGAGATTGTCCATTTTCTTGAAGAGAAGGGCTCTGGAAAAGGAACAGTAACCTACAAGCTTCGTGATTGGGGGATCTCCCGTCAGCGTTACTGGGGGACGCCGATCCCAATGATCCGTTGCGAGGCCTGTGGCCTTGTTCCAGTCCCTGAAAAAGATCTCCCGGTTCTCCTCCCGACCGATGTCGCTTTAACAGGGGAGGGGGGTTCTCCTTTATTGGCAGTAGAAAATTTTATGAAGGTCAATTGTCCAAAATGCGGGAAAAAATCTCGTAGGGAAACCGACACGATGGATACCTTTGTGGAATCCTCTTGGTATTTCTTGCGGTACTGTTCTCCCCATTTTGACAAGGGGCCGTTCGATAAAAAAGAGGCCGCCTACTGGATGCCAGTCGATCAATATATCGGTGGGATTGAGCATGCAGTCCTTCACCTCCTCTATGCCCGATTCTTTACCAAAGTTTTGAGAGACCTTGGCTATCAGGAGTGCGGCGAACCTTTCAAGAATCTTTTGACCCAGGGGATGGTGATCAAAGATGGCTCCAAGATGAGCAAGTCGAAGGGGAATGTCGTCGATCCCAATTACCTGATCGACCGCTATGGGGCCGATACGGCGCGACTCTTCTCCCTCTTTGCCGCACCACCTGAAAAAGACCTCGATTGGAACGACCAAGGGGTTGAAGGGGCCTATCGGTTTCTCAAAAGGGTTTGGAAGCTGGTGAGTGACGGTTCAAAAGGAAATGGGGACCAGGAAGAAAGCCGCTTCCGGCACCGAACAATTAAAAGGGTAAGCGACGACCTTCATCGTTTTCAGTTTAATACCGCCATTGCCGCCCTGATGGAGTTTTACAATCACTTGAGTGTTGAGGGGAGAACTCCTTCCATAAAATCTCTCGAGGCGTTGGTCTTGCTTCTTGCCCCTTTTGCGCCACACATTACGGAAGAGCTTTGGGAAATTTTGGGGCACAAGGAATCACTGGCAGAAACTCCCTGGCCCTCTTATGAAGAAAAGTGGTTGGCGACCGACGAGGTCACATTGATGATTCAGATCAACGGTAAACTCCGGAGCCAGATCATCTGCCCGGTGGATCTTGCCGAGCAGGAGGTGAAGGAGCGAGTTTTAAAGGATGAAAAGGTGACGAAACATCTTCAAGGGGCATCGGTTAAAAAGGTGATCTATGTCCCGGGACGTCTCGTTAATTTGGTGATTTAATTGATTACCCTTCTTGTCAGCGAATCAGGGTTTCTCCTCGAACGGGCCTATCAAAGGCTTAAAGAGGATTTTTTTAAGGGAGAGAAACAGTCTGGTGTCGATATTTTTGAAGGAAAAGAAGTGAGGGCCGTTGAGATCCTCGAGGCAGGGACGACCGGCTCCCTCTTTTCTTCGAAACGGATGATTGTTATTCGTCGTACGGAAGAGATCCGAAAGGCTGAGGCCGAGGCACTTTTGAAGGATATGTTTACCCTGAGCGACAAGTCTCATGGGCCGAAGCTCGATTCAGAGACGGCGGTCGTTTTTCTGGCCGGCAAGATTGATAAACGACAGAATTTTTGGAAGGAGTTGATCGAAAAATCCCAGTTCCATGAATTGAAGCCGCCCTTACGAAGAGATCTCCCTTTCTGGGTTGCCGAGGAATCGCGACGCCTCGGGGTGCCGCTCTCTCCGGAATGCCCGCAGTTGCTCGTTGATCTTGTCGGTGAAGATCTAGGCGTTCTCTCCCTGTCGCTCGAACGTCTGGCTCTTGCAATGCCAGAAAAGAAACGGTTTGAAGCGACCGATCTTGAAACGGTGGTCGCCGATGTCTCCTCAAGAACGATTTTTGACCTCATCGAGTCGATCGGCCAGCGGAACCTGTCCCATTCCCTCAAGCTTTTGAAGAAGGGGCTCTCCCAGCGGGATAATTTTCCGTTAGCGGTGGCGATGATTTACCGGCATTTTAAAATTTTGTTGAATCTCTACGAGATGAAGGGAAAAGAGTCAGGGGAGATTGGCCGACTTCTTGGGATTCCCCCTTATTTTGTCAGAAATTATCAGGAACAATCAAGAAAGTTTGATCGCAAAAAATGCGTTTCGATCCTCGATCAACTCTTTCAGGCTGATCGGCTGTTTAAAACGTCATCGCTTCCAGCAGAAATCCTGATGACCGGTTTTGTAAGAAGGGCAATTACGTGAGACAACAAGAAATCCTAGAGTGTGGAAACAGCTTGGGAGAGTCTCGAAATATGACGCGAGGCGTTTCGTGGGTGAAGGATCCTCTTGGAGGCGGCTTTCCCCAAAACAGACATCGCCATCTTAAGCTCCAGCTGGGCCGCTTTTTTATCTTTCTTTTCGATCGCCTGACGCACCTTTTTCAGCGCTGTTTTCACTCGCGAGCGAATCACAATATTGGCGAGGTATCGCTTCTCATTCTGGCGCTCTCGCTTGATCTGAGAAAGATGGCGCCCCTTGGGGACGGCTCGTTTTTTAGCGGCTGCGGTTGATTCTGCCATATGGTTTATTAACTTTTAATAGTACAGTTTATTAAATGATCAACCATAAGTATTTCTAACTTCGAATGAGCACATGAGCACTCATTCAAAGTTGAAATCCTATAGTGGAGGGGGAGTATAGTGATGGAAGACCAGATGTCAATCAGAAAGGGTGTTACACCCAGGGGAATGGATGTCTGAACACCACCGCATCGCCCGGAGGACCGGGACGGTCAGCTTTTTAACCCTGATTTCCCGTATTTTCGGGCTCTTTCGGGATATGGCGATCGCCCATACATTCGGCACCAAGCTGGCTGCTGACGCCTTTTTTGTCGCTTTCCGGATCCCAAACCTCTTCCGTCGCCTCTTTGCGGAGGGGGCACTGACCGTTTCATTCGTCCCGGTTTTTACCGAGTCGCTCAAAAAATCCAAAGAGGAGGCAAAGGAGACGGTCAACACACTCTTCACCCTTACGCTTGTAGTACTCTCCATTGTCAGTCTCTTGGGGGTCATTTTTTCCCCCTGGATTGTGAAGTTGGTTGCCTGGGGTTTTTCTAATGATCCGGTGAAATTTAGTCTGACCGTTTACCTAAACCGGATCATGTTTCCCTATCTGTTGATGATTTCCCTGGCGGCGGTTGGGATGGGGATCTTGAACTCCCTCAAACATTTTGCGGCGCCGGCGGCCGGGCCAATTTTAATGAATATTGGGATCATCGTTGGGGCCCTCTTTTTTGTGAACTGGTTCCACCCTCCCGTTGTCGGGTTGGCGGTGGGCGTGCTTGTGGGAGGAGTCCTTCAAACCGCCATTCAAATTCCGGCCCTGAGGCGATACGGCTTTCTTCCCCGCTGGAACTGGAATCTTCGTCACAGCTCGGTCAATAAAATGGGGCGACTGATGCTCCCTTCCGCCTACGGGGCGGCCGCCTACCAGTTTAATGTCGTCATCATCACGCTCATCGCCTCGTTCCTTACCACCGGTTCGGTCTCTTACCTCTGGTATGCCGATCGTGTCATGGAATTTCCCGTCGGCGTCTTTGCCATCGCTATGGCGACGGTGATCCTGCCAACTTTGTCGGAATATGCGGCTGAAAAAAACATGGTGCAGCTGAAGGCGACCTTCAATTACGGCCTCAGGGTTGTTTTTTTCATCACGATCCCGGCGACGTTTGGTCTTATTGTTCTCGCCGGTCCGATCGTTCATGTTTTGTTTGAGCATGGCAATTTCACATCCGCCTCGGCCGAGATGACCCGCACCGCGCTCCAGTTTTTTGCCCTAGGGCTTCCATTTATATCCGGCGTCCGGATGACCTCGAACGCCTTTTATTCCCTTCAGGATGCCAAAACACCGGTCCGGATCGCCAATTTCTCGGTCGTGGTGAATATCGTTCTCTCCCTCCTTTTAATAAAACCGATGGCGCATAATGGGCTTGCACTGGCGGTCAGTCTTGCTGCCGTTTTTAACTTCGTCATGCATATTTTAGATTTTCGAAAAAAGGTGGGGATGATCGGGCTCAGGAGCATTATTGACTCTGTTGTTAAACAACTGCTCGCCTCTTTGGGGATGTCTTTCGTGATCCTCTTCCTCCTTCATTTTCTTCCGGGTAATCTGCAAACCCTTTCTCTCTTCAAGAGTATTCTTGCTCTCAGTGGTGTCATGATTTCTGGAATGGTGATCTACTTCCTCCTCAGTTGGATTTTAAAAGTCAGAGAGTTTTCCGAACTTCTCCACCTCTTTCTCACGAGGGGCTCTTCTTTATCAAATTGATAAAATGGACACCCATTTCTCATTTTGAGAAATTTCCGCCGTCGACCTAAATTTCTAACAGCTTGAAATAGCTTGTTAAAATGACGGATTGATCAAGCAGATTTTGGCATCTTGATTGCACGGTAATGGGGGTGATGAAGCGATTTCTCCTCCTTACTATAGTCGGTCTTCTTACCCTCTGTGGGAAAAGCGCCTTTTCACAAAGGGTCTCACCGGGGGTGAGCGGTAATCCCTCGTCTCCGTCAGTGACAAGATCCAATGGCACTTCTAAAGCGACCTCTCCGGCAGCAAGGCCAGCAGCCACCCGTACCGGTACGACCATTTCAACAGGGGCGACCACCGGTCCTGTAACAATAGTCGGGGGTAGTGGAAGGCCTTTACCATCGCATGACCCTTCGCTTCCACCGGGTAGTTGTGGTGATGGATTTTGCGATCCTAGAGAAACCTGTACTTCGTGTCGAGCAGACTGTCGATGTCATCTACCTTCGTCTTCTCCACAACCGTCAACATCGAGCGGTTCAAGTGGGACAACTCATACAACCTCTTCTGGTACGCCGTCTGTCGGATCGGTCTTAACAACGACACAGACCGGTGGCTTGACGGTGAATCCTTCGGGAATGACGAGAACCTCAGGGAGCGGGACGACAGTCACTACTGGAACAGCCAATCCTTCTAATACGACTATTTCTACCGGATCGTTGACTGTGCATCCGACAGGTAGCACAACTCCTTCGACGACGACTGGAACCTCTAATTCTTCGAATACAATTATTTCCACCGGATCATTGACGACTGTTCATCCAGTGACAACCACAACTTCGAGCGGTGGAACAACCAATACATCTGGAAGTGGGACGACCACGACTGCCGGGACATCGAATCCTTCTACGATTGTTTCTACCGGATCGTTGACCGGAGTTCATCCAGTGACTACCGGAACGGTATCGACAGGAACGACAACTGGGACGTCAACTGGCTCTACCAATACGACAGCAACAACCGGAATCTCTAATTCTACAAACACGGCGATCTCTACCGGATCATTGACGACTGTTCATCCAGTGACGACCGGAACCGTATCGACTGGCGGGACGACAACTGGAACCACGACTCCTTCTACTACGACTGGAGTCTCCAATTCTTCGAACACGATTGTTTCTACCGGGTCGTTAACTGCGCATCCAATTTCCGGGACAGTAGTTACCGGTGGTGGAACAACCAATACGACTTCTTCAGGGACCACGACTCCTTCGACAACCACCGGGACATCCAATTCTTCGAACACGATGGTTTCTACTGGATCGTTAACTGCGCATCCAATTGCCGGGACAGTAGTTATCGGTGGTGGAACAACCAATACAACTTCTTCAGGGACCACGACTCCTTCGACAACCACCGGGACATCCAATTCTACCAACACGATGGTTTCTACCGGATCGTTGACTGCGCATCCAATTACCGGCACTGTGGTTACTGGTGGTGGGACGACTACAACATCGAGCGGTGGAACAACCAACACAACTTCTTCGGGTGGCACATCGTCTATCTCTACCTCCACTGGAACGGTCTTGCCGACGCAGACTGGTAATCTGATCGTAACTCCTTCTTCATCGGGAGGGACAACGACATCGAGTGGTGGGACCACGACTCCTTCTACTACGACTGGAGTCTCCAATTCTTCGAACACGATTGTTTCTACCGGGTCGTTAACTGCGCATCCAATTGCCGGCGCTGTGGTTACCGGTGCTGGAACAACCAATACAACTTCTTCAGGGACCACGACTCCTTCAGGTGGCACATCCTCTATCTATACCTCCACTGGAACGGTTTTGCCGACGCAGACTGGTAATTTGACCGTAACCAATACGAGTGGATCAATCGTAGACCGAGTTACCACTGGTGTGACAGGCATCTTCAATACAGTGGTCGATACCGTCACCAATCTCTTTACCTCTGGTGGCAATCCCACAGGTACGGTCACTACAGGTGGGACAACGAATACTTCGGCAGGGACGACTACACAAAATAATAACGGGATAGCCTCTTATACGACCTCCAATAATACGCCATCCATCTCTATCAACTCAGGAACGGTGACCGTTACCGCCGGGGGAAATCCTACCTCACAACCGACTGCCGCAAACCCGTACCCAACAGCCTGTGCTGGTAGCCCGGGTGATCCTCCGGAGTGCCGTCAGCAGCCAACAACACAACCTACGTCTCAACCAACATCTCAGCCAACGTCACAACCGGCCTGCGATACCGCTTATCCGGAAACATGTGCTCCCACCAGCCAACCGACCTCTATGCCTGTTGGATCGTTTTGCGCCGATGGTACTCAACCTATTTTTCATGAAACTTTGGTGACTTCAGGACAGGAGATCAATCAGGTCATGGTCAATGGGGGGGTTTGGGTGGATGGGATTTCTTCACAAGGTTCTGTTTCACGGTTTAGGGCTAATCCGGAAGGGGTATTTCAAATTGACCGGAGCATGATCGCGACGAGTGGACCTGCCGGTTCCGCGCAAACGGAGGCGGATATCCGTCTCTTCACTCTTGGGCATTTTTCCCAAAACGATCCGGAGATCGATCTCCTGACGATGACTCCTTATTATTTGTTTAGCGCTCTTTCACCAGAGTATCATTTTTCAGCACAAAATTATCCCTCCATCACCCAGTATCCTTCTTTCATGACCAATCTGGATATTGGCGATTCAGAGATGAGCGAATATGCGGCAGCTTGGGAATCTGGTACCGTCTGGATTGGAAGAGGAACTGAACAACCAAAGACGATGACGATCCTGTCGCAGGACAACGACAAGATTTATGATCTCCAGCGGGCTCTTGTTCCCGGGGCGGAAGGGGATTTTCTCATAGCACTTACGGCGAATGTACAAAATCACAAGGCTCAACTCATTTATGTCGGCACAGGCCCCAATTTTTTCCATTCTGAACCGGTTTCAAGGTTTTTGGAGATAGATACGGTTGGCACCCCTCGGCGGATGGCTGTTTTAAATGGACGGGTTGTGGTTGTGACCAACGACAATGTTGCTAGAAAGAGTTATCTTTATGAGATTCCGCTGACCTATTCCCAAAACGACGGGAGCTTGGTCCAGGGAGTCCCGCACTCCTTTGAAATGAACTCTGGGATCGGTTTCATCGACGTTGGAGATTTTGATCGGAATGGTCGGGACGATTTAGTTCTGTATGCGATGGGTCCCGCTTCTTCAGCCTCCTCTATGATTGGAACGATAGAGATTCTTTATGCCGATACGGCAGGCCATTTTAGTCCGGATCGTAGGATTTCTCACCCTGTGCCATCGGGCAAGGTTTTGTGGAACCTGGATGCAGGACGGGTCGGCAATAATCTTGGGACAGCTTTCCTTGCCGGTACACCAACGGTTTATGCTCGCTCTACGGCGACAGAAGGCAGGGGAGATTATCGTGTTGAAGCGACCGATACGGCTGCTGTACCACCAACCCGTGATGTTTTCTTCCTGGAGGTTTTTTGCCCTTCCGGAACTCCACCCACAACAACCATTGGAGGAGCGACCGTCCCTCCGTACGTCGAAACGGCGTTACCTCCTGTGACGGGGGACAAGATCCCAATACTGGCTCCTTCTCAACAGGTGATTCAACTGGGGCCGTACAACCTCACCTGTCGTCCGGGGGATTTTGTCACGCTTGAAGTTCCATCCTCCGAAACAAATGCCAATGCCTCTTCGATCAAGGCACTCTCAGCCAGTCGAGAGACAGATGTCGTTCTTCTGCAAACGGCCGGTCCGAGTGTCTGGAATTACGACCCAGCTCAAGAGTGGCAGCCTCGATCGGTCAATCCGGAAGGGGAGGTAGTGACCGCTCGCGCCCAACAGAATACGGCACTCAAATCTGTCCTGGCGGCGACCGGTGTCGTGGATGAAAAGGGGATTGTGAATGTCCAGTCAAAGGCGATCCAGCTCGACAATAGTTCTTCGAGCATCAAGGTCCAATGCCCGCTGCTCCCGACTTCGTCGGAGTCCAACAGTCTCGCCATGTCCTTTACGAGCTGTGTGGCAGGACCCAACTCTTCTGTCTGCGCCCGTTATATTGTGACGAGCGAGCCTCTGGAAGTAGGGGGTGGCTCAGGTGGACTCCGAGGTTGTACTCTAATCCCCGAAAATTGACAATTGACAGAGGGGCGAAAAGGAATAAGGCTCCCCCCCATCTGCCCCCTCATTTTCTGATATGATATTTCTGAAAAACTATTTTGTTGATCTGAAGCCGGGCGGTCCGGGGGACCTGCACCCGGCAGCGGGTGTTAATGTCGTCCATGACGTCCGGAGGGCTTTGAAGGAATCGGCGATCCTTAAGGGGTTGG
>JAUSKE010000086.1 GCA_030649435.1 Deltaproteobacteria bacterium | reverse complement strand
TCTGAAACTCGCAGTCACCCGGATGCCAATCTCCGGCAAACCGGCTGAACTGGTTGACGCCGCCGGGATCTCCGCGCGACATATCGTAAAGGCGGTTAAAGAGCTGCTGGTACGCTGACCCGCTCCACTCCGTCCAAATTTTCACCCAAGAAGAGCGACCCAACCCTGGCAAATCGTTCCGGCGAGTCGGTCACACAGTAGGAATGTCTCCCCTTCTTTGCACCGGTATCCCCCTTCAGGAGATTCTTGGTTTTGAGGAGACGGACCAACTCCTTGGCAGTCTCTTCGGCCGAATCGATCAGTGCCACCGATTCCCCCATCACCTCCCGAAGGAGCGGTTTCAAGAGTGGGTAGTGGGTGCAACCCAGGATCAACGTATCGATGCCGGTACTTTTCAGGGGAGAAAGGTACCGCGCCACCACCGCACGACTCTCCTCACCGGAAAGCCAACCCTCCTCAACCAACGGAACAAATAACGGGCAGGCGATACTGTAAACCTCCGCCTTTGGGTTAAACTTTTTAAGGAGCGTCGCATACGCCTGGCTCCGGATCGTCCCTTCGGTGCCAATCACGCCGATCTTCTGGTTTCGGGTCCGGCTGAGCGCGCCACGCACCCCCGGCTCGATCACACCGATCATCGGTACCGAAAACTTTTCGCGAAGTATCGGCAAGGCAAAAGCGGATGCGGTGTTGCAGGCGATCACGATCATCTTCGCCTTTCGCTCCGTCAGAAACTGCACATTATCAACGCTGTAATGGATCACCGTCTCAGGAGATTTACTCCCGTACGGGACACGGGCGGTGTCCCCCAGATACAAAAGATCTTCAGAGGGGAGGAGTCGGGCAATCTCGTGACTGACGGTAAGACCGCCGATGCCGGAATCAAAAATGCCGATGGGGCCCGTGGTGGGAATAGCTATCTCCGGCGACTTTTCTTCTTCTTGGAATGCCGGCTCAACTGATCGACCCTTCTCTCGAGCTCGTGCATCCGCTTTTCACAACTCTGAAGCTCCCCCTTGGAGGCGATACTCATCACCTTCAGGACATCGCGAACATGACGCCGGATCAGTCGGGAAACCTCTTTTTTGCTGTTGAGGATGCGGGTGACCGTTTCCAAAAACCGCTTACTGTGCAACAAATCAGCGAGTGCCGTGGAGCTGAGGAGCTCTCTCACAATATCTTTCTTAATTTTCTCACCGCGCTCGATGGCGTCTTCTAAGACTTCGCGCAACATGGGGCCATGAAAATACTAAAATGGGGGGGTGTCAACCCAAAAGTATTGACTTTTCAAAGATTATCGGTCAGTTTCCGTCTACTTTTCTATGCTCTCGATTGCTTTGGCTGCTACCGCCTCTTCCGTGGATGAGGGGGGGCACATCCTTCAAATCCTCTGGGGCTCCGACCCTGTCGTCAAGCTGACGTTCATCATCCTCGTCGGTTTTTCGATCGGTTGCTGGGCGATTATCTTTTATAAATCGAAGGAGCTCCGTCGCTGGAAGATCGGTTCCTTACAGTTTGCCGAGATTTTCTGGAAGACGTCGAACCTTGAAGAATTGGCCCGCCGAACCGATGACAATCCCCTCGCCAATATTTTTAGACGCGGCTTGGTTGATCTTTTTCGGAAAAAGAAGGGGGATTCCGAACATGTCCATGGCCCATCCTCTGCCGATCTCGTCCGAAGACGGGTCGAGCGGGCCACCGAAGATGAGGTGGAACGGATCGAACGGTACCTCCCCTTTCTCGCCACCACCGGAAGTTTCACGCCGTTCATCGGCCTCTTCGGCACTGTCTGGGGGATCTTGACCGCCTTCTGGAAGATCGGCAAGGCCGGTTCTTCCTCGCTCGCGGTCGTCGGTCCGTATCTGGCCGAGGCGTTGATAGCTACAGCGATGGGGCTTGCCGCTGCCATCCCGGCCGCCATTTTCTATAACTATTTCGTTCGGAAGACACGAACCTACACCCGTCAGGTGGAAAATTTTTCTGAAGACCTCCTGACGCGGGTCGAGAGGGAGTATTTCCGATGAGGGTCGCCTCCCACAGGGAGTCGGGGGGCTATCTTTCCGAAATCAACATCACCCCACTCGTCGACGTCTTTCTCGTTCTCTTAATCATCTTCATGGTCACCGCCCCACTCCTGCAACAAGGACTTGATGTCGATCTGCCACAGGCCGGCGCCCCGGCACTCGAGAGGAGTGAGTCGGATGTGATCCTCACGATCAACCGGCAGGGGCAGATTTTTCTACAGGACGACAAGAGGCCTTACACCCTTTCCGATCTGGAGAAAAAACTGGCAACGATTTATTCCCGACGCGATAAAAAGGAGATCTACCTGAAGGCAGACAAAGAAGTCCCGTATGGTTCGGTCATTTCAGCCATTGCGCTCGTCAAAAAGGTGGGGATCGGCCGTGTCGGCATGATTACCCAAGAAACACACCCGGTGGGACCGGTCCCACCGGCGGGGCCGGTCCCAAAGGAAACCTGATGTGGTTGAACGCTCTCCTCTACAAAAATACCTTCTCTTCTCGCTTCTCGCACACGGCCTATTTGTCATCTTGCTGACAACGAGCCCTTTCTTTCAGTCCTTCCAACGCCCACTCTTTCAGGAAAAAGTCACCTGGATTAACCTGCCACTCGGTGCCACCGATAAACTGGAGCCTGGTTTTGTGAAGGCGAAAGATTTACCGAAAAGTACCATCCAGGAGCAAAAGCAGGTTTTGAGTTCCCCCGCGCCAACCGCACCCGATTGGGGGATGAAAACAACCCCTGAAAAGAAGGTGGCAAAACCAGTACCATCAGCCCCACCGACGGGGCCGGTCCCACCGGCTCCAACGGCCGCCGCGCTCAAAAACAAGGCAAACGACGACTTGATTAAAAAAGCGCTCGCCCGGATCAACGCCGACGTCAGAAAAAACAAAGTTATCCAACCGGAGGTCGGCCAGATCCCAACCACCAAGGAAGGTGGAGTCCCCTTCGGGAGCCCTGAGGCCACTTCCCTTTCGCCGACCGATCCGGAGTACCTTCTCTACCAGGCGAAGGTCCGCGACAAGATCATGAGTCAATGGATCGTGCCGATCACCCTTCAGGGGATGGACCTCACTTCGCAGATTTTCGTTCGGATCAACGAGAAAGGGGACGTCATCGAGACGGAATGGCTCAAAAAATCGGGGAGCGAGGCACTCGACCTTTCGGTCCTTCGAGCGATTGAACGGGCCTCCCCTCTGGAAATCCCCCCTGAAAAAATGAAGAGTGAAGCGGTGGGCGATGGATTTTTGATCGAGTTCAATACACGTCAGAAAGGAATGTCATGAAGAAGACTGTTTGGCTCTTTGGCTTTTGGTTCCTCATGTTCGCGACTCCCGTCTGGGCAAGCATCTATATCGTCGTGGACCAACCCCAGGAAAAAAAATTCCCGATCGCGGTGCCTGATTTTGTTTCGATAGAGCGGGGGGGCGAAACCAAAAATTGGTCTGAAAAGCTCCCAGAACTCTTGAGACACGATCTAGAGATCGCCGGTTTCTTCGATCTGATGAGTGAGGATTCTTTCCCGAGCGAAGACCATAAAAATTTCGCCCCCGAAAAGATCAACTTTGCCGCCTGGAACCTGATCGGCACCCAAGCCTTGGTCAAAGGGGCCTACAGCGTTAAAAAAGACCTCGTCACCGTTGAGATGCGCCTCTTTGATCCGGCGCTTGGAAAACAGTTAGTCGGCCATCGCTACACCTCTAAACCGGACGAAATGAGTGTGATCGCCCATCACTTTGTCGACGAAATCATCCTGGCCCTGACCGGTGAACGGGGTCCCTTTTCAACACAGATCGCCTATGTCGGCTTTTCGGGGAAACATAAAGAACTCTTCACCACCGACATCGATGGCGGTAACAACCGCCCGTTGACGAGCTTAAAATCGATTACCCTGTCCCCCTCTTGGGACCCTACCGGCACGCGGCTTGTCTTTTCTTCTTACGTCAATGGTTCTCCGGAACTGCACACCATTTCCGGTCGCGGCGGCAAACCACAAAGGTTGACCAACAGTCATAGCATCATTATCACACCGATCTGGATGCGGGATGGCAGCGGGATTATTGCCTCCACCTCGGTCGGCGATGAGGATGAGGACCTCTGGCTCTTCAACCTTCAGGGGGGAAGGGTCCGTAAACTGACCGATTCCTACGGTATCGACTTGAACCCCTCTTGGTCACCGGATGGGAGCCAGTTCGTCTTCGCCTCCGAGCGGGAGGGACACCTGCATATTTTTAGGGCGGATGCCAATGGGCAGAATGTTCAGCGACTCACCTTCGTCGGTCATCACAACGATAACCCGGAGTGGTCACCAAAGGGAGACAAGATTGTTTTTCAGGGGAGAGACGAAGGGGTCTTTGATATTTTTGTGATGAACACAGACGGT
Source organism: Deltaproteobacteria bacterium (assembly GCA_030649435.1). Lineage (GTDB taxonomy): Bacteria > UBA10199 > UBA10199 > JACPAL01 > JACOUP01 > JAUSKE01. The sequence goes on along the minus strand of JAUSKE010000086.1, from coordinate 1,684 downwards.
TCGATGATCCAAAGATTGACCGCTGGTTCCGGCAATAATGAAAACCCCTCTTGGGCCCCCAACGGCCGTTACATCGCCTTCAGCTCGACCCGTTCAGGGAAAAACCAAATCATGGTGATGATGTCGGATGGGGCCAATCAAATGTCAATTTTGCAGAAGGGAGGAGGGATTCACCCCTCCTGGAGCCCGTGGTTGGCGAAATGAAGGCAACGATCGACATCGGGACTAACACTGTTCTTCTCCTGATCGCTGAATCGGGAGGTGATAAAACCATCAAGGTTATCCGTGATGAGGCTCGCATTACGCGGCTCGGCCAAAAACTCCATGCCTTGCACCTTTTTCCACCAGCTGCCATGAAACGAACGCTCACGGCGCTCAAGGAATTTAAAACCCTCTGTGATCAACACTTCGTTTCAGAAATTGCCGCGGTCGGAACCGCCGCCTTTCGCAAGGCCCGCAATGCCAGCGAATTCGTTGAAGAGATTCTCCGTGAAACTGGGATCAAGGTCGAAATTATTTCGGGCGAAGATGAAGCACTGTATTCGTACACCTCTGTCCTTAAAGATTTTGGTAGCCAACATCAAAACCTGATGGCGCTTGATATCGGTGGCGGTAGCACAGAGATCATTTCCATCAACGGCTCCGTGAGCCTTCCATTGGGGTGTGTGGAATTGACCGAACGATACCTCATTTCTGACCCAGTCACCCCTCAGGAAATGAAACGGGTTTATGAAATCATCGAAAAAGTTTTGGCTAACCCCTCCTTACCTCCCCTTACACCAAGGGAAGGAACCCTACTTCCCCCTCTTGGGGTAAGAGGGGGCCAGGGGGAGTTAGCCTTAGTCGGCCTCGCCGGCACCTGTACCACCCTATCGGCCATCAACCAAAAACTGACTGTCTGGAATCCAGCCAAAATCCAAGGATCCATTCTCACTTTAAAAGAGTTGCCTGAGATCACCCAACAACTCGCTACCTCGACAATCGCCGAAAGAAAACAGATGACCGGGATGGTCCCTGAACGGGCTGACACGCTCCTTTCGGGAGCGATGATCCTTCAAAAAGTGATGGAAAAAGTGGGGGTTGAAAAGCTACTCGTCTCCGACCGCGGCCTTCGATTCGGCCTCTTTATCAAAAAATTCTCTTCGTCATTTACCTCTTAGGCTTAAGTCTCTCAACCGCTCGGTTGGCCGGCTCCTCATGGGGAGATTCTTCTCCCCTTGTTTTTGGATGCTTCAACCAGTTCAAAAAGGCCCGGTACTCCCTAAGCGCCTCGTTATTTTCTCGGTTGGTCTCCAAGGTACTGGCGAGGAGGTAACGAATATCCCCCTCTTCCGGTTTTCTCTTGAGATGTTTGCGAAACATCTCGACCGCCTTTTCGTAATTCGGAACCTTGTAGGCCTGATAAATCCGTACGAGATCGAGATAAAGCAGACAAACAAGGTCGGTCGCCTCTTCCACAATTTTTGAATCGTCGGGTGGCGTTACCGCCAGAAGCTCTTCCAACTTTAGCGCCGCTCCCTCAAATTCCAGCTTGACGACATCCAATGACTCATCGGACCGCTTCTTCTTCTGATCTATCGCTTCTTTGGTGTGGAGTCGCCGGACTGCTGCGAAGAGCTCGTCCGGGGTGGGCTCTGGGACTGGTGGAGGCGGTGGGGGGTAAACTTTTTTTGCCGGGGGGGGC
>JAUSKE010000076.1 GCA_030649435.1 Deltaproteobacteria bacterium | reverse complement strand
ACTTTGAGGCAGAAAAGCAGTTTCTCTTCCCGACGGTCTACTGGGATGTGTCGACCCGCAAAATCCTGACCCTCCATTTCATGGAAGGGATCAAGGTCTCCTCGACGGAGATGCTGAAGAAGGCCGGCTTGAATCCGACTGATGTGGCGACCCGCCTGATCCATGGCTACTGCCGCCAGATCTTTCTGGATGGGGTTTATCATGCCGACCCCCACCCGGGAAACATCCTCGTTCAAAAAAGTCGGGAAGGGGAGGCGCAGATTGTCCTTGTTGATTTTGGGGCGACGGTCCGTATTTCAGACAAAATGCGGGAGGGGATTACCCTCTTTGTCGAGGGGTTGGTCAAGAAGGATACCCGACTCCTTTCTTCGGCCATGCGGCAGATGGGGTTTGTTGCCAGGACCGACGAGTTTGAGGCGTTTGATCAACTGGTCGATTATTTTTATGACAAGCTGAAGGATGTCAAAATTGAAAACCTAAAAAATCTTGAAAATCTTCAGGGGCTCGAAAATATCCTGGAATTAAAAAAATTAGATATCAGCTTCCGTGACCTGATGACCTCGTTTCATGTCCCGAAGGACTGGATCTTGCTCGAAAGAACCTTGCTCTTGGTGATCGGGATCTGCACACACCTTGACCCAACGCTGAACCCGATCCATATCATCCTTCCCTATGCCGAGAAATTTGTCTTGAAAGACAAATCGTTTGCCGACTTGGTGATGTCGGTCACCAAAGAGATCGGGCTCTCTTACCTTCGACTGCCCCATGAGATTCATAAGGCACTGGCTAAGTTGAATCGGGGCGAGATTGAGATCCGACTCAAGGGGGCCGAACTGAATGCCCAAAAAATCTATCTCCTGGGACATCAGCTGATCTATGCCTCTTTCACACTGGCCGGGACGGTTCTCTGGTTCATGGGGTATGGACCTCTCCCGTTCTATGGCGCTCTCTTCTTTGGCATGGTACTCTTTGGTTCGATGTTACGGCATCGAAGGTAAACGATGAGGAATCGTACTCGAGAAAAGTTCGAACTTTTTTTACTCCTCTCCGTCCTGCTGCATCTCGTTCTCTTGATTCTTTTCAGAGAGGGCTTTTTTATCCCTCAAACTTCAAAGGTGTCTACCGAGGTGGAACTTATCTTGGCCCCACCGCACCAAATTGCCGATATCGCTAAACCGTTAAAAGAGGAAAAACCGGACCAGGCAAAGTTTATGGGGCTCTACGATACCCGGGCGGACCAAGAACAGGTGGCGAGAACGCCTCTCCATCACCGGAGGGTGATTCACCCAAGTGAAAAACTTCGCTCTTCAAGAGAGGAGGAAGTAGCCAAGGGAAAAAAGGTTGCCGAGAAAAATGAGAAGGGGGGCAAGGGGGAGTATGTGATGCGTCGGCCGGAGGAGAAGGGTGATTCGCCCAAGGTAAAAGAAACACTCTCCTCTGAAGAAGCGTTCCCGGAAGATTTTTATCCCGATTATAAAGTCGGGGATCATACCTATCTCAATGTCCTTCGCTACCCTAACGTCGCCTATTTTGTCAGGCTCAAGAAAATCTTTAAGATGACCTTTGATCCGGTTTCAGCGCTTCGTGAATCAACGTATCAAATTTCCCGTGGGCAGATCGAGGTCGTTTTGGGTGTGAGTGTCGACCGAACCGGAAGGCTTTCACAGATCGGTCTGCTCCGTTCTTCTGGAATATCGCGCTATGATCAAGAGGCGCTTAGAACGATCCGTGATTCATCTCCTTTCGCCGCACCACCCCAGGAATTTTTGGACGCCAGCGGACAACTCCGGATGAGCTGGACTTTTACCGTTTATTTGTAGTTACTTACGAAGCCCCCGTAGTCCCGAACTTGTGAGGGACGAAGGCGGGTAAAAAACCGTTGTTCTTTCCGTTCATTCCTGCAATAAAGCGACCGGCTTATGTTTAAAGAATCTTTTGCCTCACGCCATATTGGTCCGAATGATCAGGATATTGCCGAAATGCTCAGGCTCCTCCAGGTCGATTCATTGGACCAGTTGATCGACCAGGTGATCCCGAAGTCGATTCGGTTGGAGAAGAAACCACAGTTGCCCCCTCCCCAAACGGAGCCGGAGTTTTTAGAAACAGCCCGAAAGATTGCTAGTGAGAATAAGGTGGCTCGTTCCTTCATCGGGCTTGGTTATTATGGCACCGTCACCCCACCGGTGATCCTGCGGAACGTTTTGGAAAATCCGGGCTGGTACACCGCTTACACCCCCTATCAGCCAGAGATTTCGCAAGGAAGGCTCGAGGCGCTCCTCAATTTTCAAACAATGATCTCAGACCTGACCGCGATGGAGATTGCCAACGCCTCTCTTCTGGATGAAGCGACCTCTGCCGCTGAGGCGATGACGATGTGTCTTGCGGCTCAAACAAAAACGAAGAAAACAAAAAAGTTTTTTGTGGCGAATGATCTTTTTCTCCAAACGATTGAAGTCTTGAAGACGCGTGCCGAACCTTTGGGGATAGAGCTGGTGGTGGGGGATCCAAATAGTTTTAGCTTTGGAGAAGATTTTTTTGGATCGATCCTGCAGGTTCCCAATCTTTATGGTGCGGTCAGTGACTATGAAGGGTGGATTCAAAAAGCCCACGCCAAAAATATTTTGGTGATTGTGGCGGCCGATCTTTTGAGTCTGACCCTCTTGAAGACACCGGGAGAGATGGGGGCCGACGTTGCGGTCGGTTCTACGCAGCGGTTCGGGGTGCCGATGGGATTTGGCGGGCCGCATGCCGCCTATTTCGCGACACGGTCTGAATACAAACGACTGATGCCGGGTCGACTGGTTGGTGTTTCAAAGGATGCCAAGGGAAATCGAGCCTTGCGTCTTGCCCTGCAAACGCGGGAGCAACATATACGTCGTGAAAAAGCGACCAGCAATGTTTGTACGGCTCAGGTTCTCCTGGCGGTGATGGCGAGCATGTATGCCGTTTATCATGGGCCGAAAGGTTTGAAGGCGATCGCAACACAGGTTCATCATTGGGCTTCGCTCTTTGCCGAAGGGCTGAGGCGTGGGGGCTATCGGCTTTCCGAAAATCCTTTTTTCGATACCGTTCATGTTTCTCTGGACAAGAGGGAAAAGTTAGAGGCCTTGCTCAAAGCGGCAGTCGCTAACGGTTTTAATGTCAGGCACGACGATTCATCGGTGTCGCTTTCATTTGATGAGACCTCGACAAGAGAAGATGTAGAAACCTTGTGGAAGCTCTTTGGGGTTGCAAAGATTGACGACTTTAAACCGGTTCTCCCACAAAAACTTCTCAGAAACTCAAAATACTTGACCCACCCGGTTTTCAATACCTATCATTCTGAGACGGAGATGCTCCGTTACCTGTTCCGGCTCCAGGGCAAAGACCTGACTCTCACTCAATCGATGATCCCGCTTGGTTCTTGCACGATGAAATTGAATGCCACGACCGAGATGATCCCGGTCACCTGGAAGGAATTTGCCGGAGTTCACCCGTTCTCCCCGGCCGACCAGACACGTGGTTATCAAAAGTTGATCCGTCAGTTGGAAAGCTGGCTTTGCGAAATTACCGGTTTTGACAATGTTTCTTTACAGCCGAATGCCGGTTCGCAAGGGGAGTATGCCGGTCTTCTCGCGATTCGGGAATACCACAAGAGTCGCGGAGAAACTCATCGCCAGGTCTGTCTGATACCGAGCTCAGCTCATGGCACAAACCCGGCCAGTGCCGTTATGAGTGGACTACATGTCCTTGTTGTCGATTGTGACGTCAGCGGTAACGTTGATATCGCGGATCTGAAGAAAAAGGCGGAGGCTCATTCAAAAGATCTGGCCGCTCTGATGATCACGTACCCCTCGACCCACGGCGTTTTCGAAGAGGGGATTCGAGAAATTTGCGCAGTCATCCATCGGAATGGGGGACAGGTCTATATGGATGGCGCGAATATGAATGCCCTTGTCGGACTCTGTCGACCGGGAGAGTTCGGTCCCGATGTTGCCCATCTGAATCTCCATAAAACTTTTTGTATCCCGCATGGTGGTGGAGGACCCGGGGTTGGACCGATCGGTGTGAAGAGTCATCTCTCTCCGTATCTTCCGGGTCATTGCCAGGCCCAAAGGGCCGACGAGGGGGTCGACCCTGGCCTCCTTGATGGAGGCAGGGCAGGCGTGAGCCCCTTCAGATCAGTCTCTGCGGCGCCATGGGGGAGTGCCGGGATCTTGCCGATTTCCTGGGCCTACATCGCCCTAATGGGTTTGGAAGGACTCAAAAAGGCGAGTGAAGTGGCAATATTGAACGCCAACTATGTTGCCAAAAGACTGGAGCCGTACTACCCGGTTCTTTATAAAGGAAAGCATGGGTGGGTCGCGCATGAATGCATCATCGATCTCCGACCTCTTAAAAAGACAAGTGGCGTTGCCGTAGATGATGTGGCGAAGAGGCTCATGGACTTCGGTTTTCATGCCCCAACAATGTCTTTTCCTGTGGTTGGGACCCTCATGATTGAACCGACGGAGAGCGAATCAAAGGAAGAGCTAGACCGTTTCTGTGAAGCGATGATCGCGATTCGTGGGGAGATCAAAGAGATCGAAGAAGGAAAAATCTCTGCGGAAGATAATGTTTTGAAAAACGCCCCTCATACTGTCGTTGATCTGACAGAGGCTGAATGGAAACACCCGTACTCCCGAGAGAAGGCGGTTTTTCCACTTTCTTGGGTGAGAGAGAGAAAATTCTGGGTTTCTGTGGGACGGATCGACAATGCTTACGGGGATAAAAACCTGATCTGTTCTTGCGGGCCGGTAGAAGACTA
>JAUSKE010000074.1 GCA_030649435.1 Deltaproteobacteria bacterium | reverse complement strand
TTGGGCAGTCCCACAACTCGTTTTGGAGATTTCGAGAGAGGTGGCGACCGATTTTCAGGAGGGAGGAACCGCCCGTTTTTCTCTGGCTACGCTTCGCGAAGGATATGTTGCAGAGCAGGAGAAGGAAGGACAATCAATCCGGTTCAGGGATTTTGTCAGGACGGCTTTTAGTGATGAGGTCCTTCACCGGTTGAAAGAAGACCATCGTCTTGAGGTGCCAGAATCCGACAGAGGGCTCCTTCAGGCGGATACCATCTGGCGTGGTTATCTTGACGAAATTTTTTATTTCCTTAGCTACTTCGATATTGAAGAGGTGAGTCACGACGATGCCCGGTTTCACTCTCTCTTTATCATCGTCAGTCTTTTTATCAATGAACCGAACCTGACCCTTTCCGAGCTCCGAGATCTCGTTTACCTCTTTGCACCGGATACAGAACAGTATGTTGAATTCGCCATCCGTTGCCTCAAGGCGAACGGTTACATCACCACCTCAATCGCTCTTGATGGGCAGATCCAATACCACTGGAGGGATCCGGAGACCCTCACTCACGATCTTTTTCCTGCTTATGATCCCGCCTCCAAGTTGAGAAGGGCGACCATTCCTTTTTTGGCGGCCCACCCCAATGAAGCAATGCCGTCGCAGACCCTTTCAAATCTTGAAGTTGATTATGGTCTTAAAAATCTTTCAAAGTTGCTCCGGCTTATTTATGGAGATGACCCCTCGACTCAACATTTGAGTACGCAACTCGCCGGTCATCTTGCCATACCAATACTCGAAAATCGGCAGTTTCTGGGTACCCTTCATACCCTCCAATCGGTTCTTCGCTGGAGGATGAGGCGTGATGAAATAGCGAGGGTCGCACTCCTCAAGGGAGAGATGGAGATTGTCTTTGATCAGGAGGTCGAAGGCGATTTTGTACACTCGGCGGGTGAAATGGTTGATGTGCTGATCCGGCTTGCTGCCCGTGAGGCGGCGTCGCGTGATGAGGAAGAAGGCGGAATGGGCCCGAATGGACCTTCCGGCACCCACTCTCCAATGAGGGACGGGGCTCCATCCACTCAACCTTTCGCCAGGAGTCGTCTTCGCTCAGAAGTTTTGGATATTGATCTCGCCAATTATGAACTGATCGATGATCATGTTGGAAGATTTGCAGTGATTAGGGAAAGAGCGACCGGGGCGATTTATAAAATATCCATCAGTGGGTGGAATGAGGCGTTGGAACAGGAACTTTTTTGGGCCTCTGTCTTGGAGAGAATAGGAGTCCGCTCCCCGGGGATCGCTTTCGTGTCGACGGTCCATGTTCGTGGCGGGACATTTCTTCTTCGAGATGGGGAGTATGTTGCTTACCGGATGGAGCATAACTATTCTGAGCAGGCGGGATGGCAGATTCTGCTTCTCCGAGAGGATGACTTGGCCGATTTTTCAGAACTTCCTCCAGAACTACTCTTAAAAATTAGGCGGAATTTCCGTTTCCAATTTGCGGCACTGTTTGCCAACGGAATTGCTCAATTGGATGGTTTACAAATAGCACTTAATACGGTGACTGGTGACGTGGCGCTGATCGATTACGGCAGCTTTGCCGTGAGTGACGGCCTTCGTTTTGCTCGAGCAGAACGAAACGGTTTCAAACAGGTTGGAGAGGTTCTCTATGATGACAGTCTGGTTCCGAAAAATCTCCCTGTCTTTCGCCGCTTTATGGACACTCTTGATCGAGAGATTGCAAAGCGGGGTCTGGCAACAGGCTCGACAATTGACTACCGTAGGAGCCCTATCCTTGTAGAGACAGCGGCAAGATCAGAAACTCTTCTTACCGAATCGGTAGTTCCATCTGTTTTGGCAGAACCGCGAGCACTCCCCTGGAGGGCAGAGAGACCTGTTGAAGAACTCCCGATTCGGGCCAGACTTCCCTAGTAAAAATACCACAACTTTTAGGTATTGGGGTCGAGGAAGAGAGGGCTATGGCCAACGGTTGGGTTCAATCTATTTCAAGGGGTTCTCAAGTCTACTTTGAAGAGGTTTGTGAGTTTTGGAACGAGTACCCTTCGTTAACGGATGGCTTTCAAGCTGCAATCGATACCTTCAGTCACGTTGTCGAAGACCGCCTGGTCGGGAGGAGTGACCTGGTTCGCGGTTCTGCCGGATCCCTCACGAGCCTAGTCAGTCTATTTGGTTCGCTCCCGTTGTCTTTCAACGATTGGATGGTGAAGGTAGAAGAGAAGATTTCCAAGGGGCCTGGTGAGACTCTTTATCGTTTTCTGGAGGTTCCGGTGAGGGGGATGATCTCGAGTGCTATTTCTGTCAATTCATCGCTAAAAAGTTGGTGTGAGGGGGAGTTAGCCAGTGAGGATAGTTTCAGGATCGGGAGGGAGGTAACGGGTCTCTTGGGGAGTGCGGTCTTGTTAGGGGAAGGGGCACGATTAATGACAGCGGGGAGTGTGAGGATGGTGAATCCCCCTCCGACTCTTACTTTCGCTTGGGGTCGGCGATCAGTGGCGGTGGCGAGGGCTGGTGTTCTGTTTCAAGGGGGAGGGGCAGTTCTCACAGGGGCAACACACTGGATGGCTTCTGCTGGGGGAGAGGGTCCAAAGGGGCTACGTAGAAGGGGAGGGAGGCCTTTTGCCAGGGGAGAGGTGAGCGATCAAAGATTGGCTGAGGTTTTAGAAAGGAATGGAGGAAATCGGGCAAAGACGGCTCAAGAATTTGGATTTTCAGGACATAATGTAGGTGAACGAGTTCGTAAGGCCAAGGCTGGTTCATCCCTTGCCAAGTTTAAAGGTCCAGAATATCTGGGGTCTGCCTCTACGGTGGCCAACGATACACAACTGGCCCAAACCTTAGAAAGGCACGGAGGAAACCGATCAAGAGCGGCTCGAGAGCTTGGATTAACACGGCGTACTGTTAGTCAACGAGTTGTAGAAGCCAAGACTGGCTCAGCACTCGAACGGTTTCAACGGTTTCAACGTCCCATTAAAAAGCGATCGCCAGTAGTGAGTGAAAGTCGGTTAGCCGATCTCTTGGAAAAACATCGAGGGAACCAGAGCAACGTGGCTCGAGAAGCTGGTGTAACGCCGAGTGCTATAAGCCGACGAGTGATGAAAGCCAAGCCTGGTTCTGCATTAGAACGTTTCCGAAAGACTAATCCTTCGTCTCGGTGAATTCGGCATTGACGACGTCATCCCCCTTGGGTGAATCGCCCTCGGGTGAACCACCCTTATCCGATTTATTCTCGTCTTTTGGCGCCTCTTTACTGGCAGCCGCCGCCTTGTAGAGGATCTCGGCCATTTTGTGGGAGACTTGAGTGAGTGATTCGGTGGATTTCTTGATCTCTTCGTTCTCTCCTTTTTCAATCGCTTTTTTAGTCTCGGCGATCGCGTCTTCGACTTCTTTAACAAGCGCGCTGTCGAGTTTGTCTTTATTTTCGCGCACGGTTTTCTCGGCGCCGTAGACCAAGGCATCGGCCTGATTTCGGGTTTCAATTTCTTCACGCCGCTTTTTGTCTTCCGATTCATGGGAGGCGGCCTCTTTGACCAGCTTATCGATCTCTTCCTTCGAAAGACCGCTCGAGGCAGTGATGGTGATATGCTGGTTCTTGCCGGTCGCCATGTCTTTGGCAGAGACGCTCAAGATACCGTTGGCATCAAGGTCAAAAGCGACCTCGACCTGTGGCAAGCCACGCGGGGCGGAAGGGATTCCATCCAGGACAAACCGTCCGAGCGTTCGGTTATCTTTTGCCATCGGTCGTTCCCCTTGCAACACATGAATCTCGACCGAGGTCTGGTTGTCGGCGGCGGTTGAAAAGTTCTGGCTCTTCTTCGTCGGGATCGTCGTGTTTCTCTCGATCAATGCCGTGGAAACACCTCCCAAGGTTTCGATGCCTAAGGTGAGAGGGGTGACATCGAGGAGCAACAGATCCTTCACCTCGCCCGAGAGAACACCGGCCTGAACGGCGGCGCCCAAGGCGACCACTTCATCCGGGTTCACCCCTTTATGTGGCTCGCGGCCGAAGAACTTTTTGACCTCTTCCTGAACGCGCGGGATCCGGGTCGAACCACCGACCAAGACGACTTCATGAATATCAGAAGCCTTCTTTTTGGCATCGGCCATCGCCTTTTTGCACGGTTCTATCGTTCTCAAGATCAAATCTTCACAGAGCGCCTCGAGCTTTGCGCGTGAGAGCTTGATGTTCATATGTTTCGGGCCGCCCGCATCGGCGGTGAGGAAGGGGAGGTTGACCTCCGTTTCAAGAACACCGGAGAGTTCGATCTTCGCCTTTTCCGCCGCCTCTTTCAAACGCTGCAGGACCATTTTATCCTTCGAAAGATCGATCCCCTGGTCTTTTTTAAATTCGCTGATCAGGTATTCGATCAGTTTTTGATCGATGTTGTCCCCACCCAGGTGGGTGTCACCGTTCGTCGAGATAACCTCAACCACGTTTTCGCCGACCTCAAGAATCGAGACATCGAAGGTCCCACCACCAAAGTCGTAGACGGCGATTGTTTCATTTTTCTTTTTGTCGAGCCCATAGGCCAGGGCGGAGGCGGTCGGTTCGTTGACGATCCGCAGTACCTCGAGACCGGCAATCTTGCCGGCATCTTTGGTCGCCTGCCGCTGGCTGTCGTTAAAATAGGCCGGGACAGTGATGACTGCCTGGGTGACCTTTTCACCCAAATAGGACTCGGCTGCTTTTTTAAGTTTCGCCAAAACCTTGGAGGAGATTTCCGGTG
>JAUSKE010000073.1 GCA_030649435.1 Deltaproteobacteria bacterium | reverse complement strand
ATGGAGAGTGGTCGACACCTCACGGTCACCTACCGTCAGGGAGATCAAAGCTATTCTCAAGAGGGGTTAGAAAAAATTAACAGGCTCTTTGGTGTTTCAAAACAGGGAGAAACGATCGCCCTTCGTTTGATTGCTCTTTTGGATTATATCGAGGACAACTATCGGACCCGGCCGATCAAGATCCGTTCCGGTTATCGGAGCTTTGAAGAAAATGAAAAACTCCGTCGGGCCGGAAAGTTGGCCGGTAAGGCGAGTTTACACATGGATGGGATGGCGGCTGATCTCCAGCTGACAATTCCTCTCGCGGGTCGGATCTGGAAGGAGTTACGTGACAAAAAATGTTGTGGTGTCGGTTATTACCACACGAATACTCTTCATCTCGATACCGGCAAGCCACGATTTTGGGATGAGAAGAGTTCCAAGACTGGAACCGATATCGCCGAACACAACAAGCATCTTTTTCTAACGACCGATTTTGATTTATACCACTCCGCAGACAAGATTCTTTTTTCGTTTGTTCAGGTGACCGATTATCCCTTTGGGTTGAAAGAAATTATTTTGATCCCGGAGAGCGGTTCCTCTCAATCGGTATCGCTCTTTGTGGCCAAAGAAGGTTGCCAATTGATTCGCGATCGTGAATCCACCCACCATCTTTTGGCCCCACTGCCGGAGATTTCTTTCAAGAGGGGAAGATTGAAGGCGCTCTTTTGCCAGAAACCGTTTCCGGAGATGCCGGATGAGGTTGTTTCCAACCCCCTTGAGTTTGAGGGGGGAAGAGAATAAGTCCCCCCATCTTGGGGGGTGAAGGCCCCTTTTAAGCCTGTCTTGATACTGTAACTAACTGAAATAATTATACTTTAATAGTATCTGAATTGGCATGGAAACTGCTATTTTATAGGACGGTATGATCTCAAAACCGATTACTCCTTTTGCGGCGCCCCAAAAAGTGGAGAAGTCCAGGCTGCAGGGGGAATCAACTTCAGGTGGGGTTAAAAAAGAGGGCTCTTTTGCCTCTATTTTAAAGGAGGCTTCTTCCAGTCGAAAGAATGGGGTTACTGAACAACCGAGGTACATGACTCGTAAGGAACAGGAACGGCCCGAAATTGATCAAGCGGTACAGGAAGCGGCGGCCAAATACTCGCTCCCTCCAGAACTGATTGGTGCAGTGATCCAGCAAGAGAGCAATTTTAATTCAAGGGCTATCTCTCCCGTCGGTGCCGAAGGTCTTATGCAACTGATGCCGGCAACGGCGCGTGAAATGGGGGTCAAGAATTCGTTTGATATCCGACAAAATGTGGATGGTGGTTCCCGTTACCTCCGACAAATGATGGATCGATTCGATGGGGATATGCCAAAGGCGATTGCCGCTTATAATGCTGGCCCAGGGGCGGTGGAGAGGGCCGGGGGGATCCCGCATTTCGAGGAGACTCAAGCCTACGTTCCAGCGGTGATGAAAAATTTTGAGACGATGCTCTCCCAGACAGGTGGAACTCCGAAAAATCTTTATGCCGTCAACAGTCCTGAACCAACCCTTGTCATGCCCGAGTTGAGCTTGAAGAAAAAAGATTCTTCCTCGAAAGAAGCCGAAGAACCGCCCCCTCCCCCGAAGATCATGACGCGGGTCTAGTTCCTTGAACAAGCACTAGTTAATGGCTGGATTCGTGGTGCCGACGAAGCGGGACATCTGGTCAAAGACAAAGCCTAAAAATTTCTTTTTATCTTTCTCTTCCATGTGTCGGATGATGGCACCGGTTTCGTAGCTGGTCTCTGAGATTTTGTTCTGCCAGACAACCTCGCCACTGGCATGGATCGGGTGGTCTTCAGATTCGGGGGTAAAGATTTCAAGGTCGAGGGCAGCCCCATTCTGCAGGGCACCAGGGGTCATGAGGCGCAAGCCGCCAGCACTAATATCGCTGCTGAGCGCATCGGCATAGTCGCTAACCTCGCCACTGTTTGAAACAACGGCATAGCTGACATTGATGGCAATATCGAGACGAGCGTACTTGCGGCGTTCCCTGCGGTCTTCTTTTGGATTCATGAAACCCTCCCTCTAGAACCCTTATCGGAAGGAAGTCCCCAAGGGTTGCCCCCAAAATTGATGGTTAGACCGAGGCCCCTGAGCCTTCGTTTGGAAGGTCTCGATCCATAACGGTCTTGCGCCCCTCCTGTTGGGCCGAAGAAATCGCCTTGTCACAGGCCTTTTTTACGACCTCTGTCAGGATCGGGAGCAGTGAGGCGGAGGTATTCATCCCCGATTTTTCACGGATGTACTGCTTTACTTTTGAGGCAACAACAAGAACGTCACTCATGGGATCTCCTTTCTAGTGAAAGTGCCATATAGCAGAGAGGGGGAAAAAAGTGCAAACATTTTTTACGAGGAATGGCTGCCGGGCTGAAAAACCTTGGTCGCCCCGTACTCTCGACGAAAAAGTCCCATCTGGGCCTGACCACTTTGGTGCGTTTGTCGGCAATGGTCTGATATGGAATGCTCATCGGCACATTTGACGCAAAGCCAGTAATGCTTAAGGCTCTTATTGGTGTGTTGGTAATATTCCACATCGGGGGAACTTTTTTTACAGTGTTCACAGAAGGTTCGAAGATGGTGCTCGTGGACTTTCTCAACCGGTTTTGGGGGCGGTGGAGGAGTAGAAGGTTTCTTTTGTTGGACCGGTTTTCGAAAACTGGCTTGAGGTTTTCTCTTGGCCTCTTCAGCTTTTTTAAGTTTTTCAGCGGTGACGAGACCTGCTTTGAGGAGGGCCTCTTTGAGCGATGGCATACCGGTTTATAATCTTCCCTCTTTGCTTTCGTCAAGCGGTGTAGTAACAGCCCTTTTATGAGAAAAAAATCATCGGTCACTCTGGGGCTCATCCAGATGGCTTGCGGTGAAGAGCCACGGGCCAATCTCTCCAAGGCCCTGGACAAAATTAAAGAGTTAGCCGACCGGGGGGCGGAGATTATTGCCCTGCCGGAGCTCTTTCTTTCCCGTTATTTTTGTCAGGAAGAAAATAAAAAGTTTTTTGATCTGGCAGAATCGATTCCGGGACCTTCCACCGAGGTCTTATCCAAAGTCGCTGCCGAGAAAAAAGTAGTTTTGATAGCTTCGCTCTTTGAAAAAAAGGATCAGACTTACTACAACAGTGCCGTTGTCCTTGATGCCGATGGTACCGTGAAGGGATTGTACCGTAAAACCCATATCCCGGACGATCTTAAAAATTATTATGGGGAAAAATTCTATTTCACCCCGGGTGATTTGGGGTTCAAGAGCTTTGAGACCCGTTATGCCAAGATCGGTGTCGGTGTTTGTTGGGACCAGTGGTTTCCCGAAGGGGCCCGCCTGATGGCACTCGAAGGGGCCGAGATTATTTTTTACCCAACAGCGATCGGTCGACAGGTCAAAGGGGTTCCTGATTCTTTGAATGAAAAAGAGCGGAACGCCTGGATCACTATCCAAAAGAGTCATGCGATTGCCAATGGTCTATTTGTGGCCTCGGTCAATCGTGTCGGTCTGGAGGATCATCTCGATTTCTGGGGGAGTTCTTTTGTCGCTGACCCGATGGGAGAAGTTATTGCCTCAGCGGGTGATAGAAAAGAAGAGTCTTTGCTCGTTTCGTGCGACTTGGCGGAGATCGACGCCGTCCGTCAGGACTGGCCGTTTGTGACTGCCCGCCGTAAAGAGGCCTATTCAAAATTAGTTCGATGAAAGAAACACCAAAACAGTCAGGCTTCCGAATGCCAGCGGAGTGGGAACCGCATGAGGCGACCTGGCTCGCTTGGCCTCACAACCTAGAAACCTGGCCGGAGAAGTTTGACAAGATTCCACAAGTTTGGGCCGCGATGGCCAAGGCTCTCTGCCCTCATGAGAAGGTTAACATCCTGGTCAATGATGCCAAGATGGAGAAAGAAGCTAAGGAATTATTGGGTGTCGAAAATGTTTTTTTCCATCATGTCCCGACGAATGATGCCTGGATTCGTGATTTCGGTCCGATCTTTGTAAAGAATGAAAAAGCGGTGGCGATGACCGATTGGATCTTTAACACCTGGGGGGAGCGTTGGGAGCCTCGCCCGTTGGATAATGCCGTCCCCAAGAAACTGGCAGGACCGTTGGGTGTGAAACATTTTGAACCGGGGATTGTCCTCGAAGGGGGTTCGATCGACCCGAACGGTCGGGGGAGTCTTTTGACCACAGAGTCCTGCCTCTTGAGTCGGACCCGAAACCCACACCTCTCGCGCAAAGAGATTGAAGAGACTCTCAACGAGTATTTGGGTATTACCAACGTCATCTGGCTCAAAGAGGGGATTGCCGGCGATGATACCTCTGGCCATGTCGATGACCTCGCCCGCTTTGTAAAGCCGGATACGGTTGTTTGTGTCGTTGAAAAAAACCGGAAGGACCCAAATTACGAAATTCTGCAGAAAAATTTTGAGATCCTCCAAAAGGCGACGGATCAGGATGGAAAACCGCTCAAGGTTTTGCCACTGCCGATGCCACGCCGGGTCGATGGGCCAAAAGGGAAGGGATATCCGGATGAAACGGTCCCGGCCAGTTACGCCAATTTTTATATCGCGAATCATGTCGTCCTGCTACCAATCTTTCATCAGGAGAGTGACGCCGAAGCGACCTATCTCTTACAATCGGTTTTTCCCGACCGGACGATCGTGCCGATTGATGGCAGGGACCTGGTTTGGGGACTGGGTGGTATCCACTGCGTGACTCAACAGCAACCGGCGTGAAACCTTCATTCTCCTTCATTCTAGTTTCTCCCTTGTATGCCGGCAATGTCGGTTCTTCGGCTCGCGCCCTTCATAACATGGGGTTTGACGATCTCCGCTTAGTGGTGCCACGGTGTTCCCCTAAGGATTTGGATGCGGTGAAGATGGCGATGGGGGGACAATCCATTCTCAAGAAGGCTAGGATCTTTGAGACCATCTCCCAAGCGGTGGCTGATTGTCACTTTGTTGTGGGGACCTCTTGTGAGCGGGACGATCGGGACCGAAAACAGATTTCGTCCCGTGACCTCGTTACCCATTTAAAAAAAGAGCAGCCAGGCTGCCAGATCGGGATCCTCTTTGGGCCGGAAGAGATCGGTCTTTCGAATGAGGCGGTTGCTTATTGTGACCGGATGATTTCGATCCCGGCCAACCAGAAGAACCCTTCGTTGAACCTTTCACAGGCGCTTCTTTTGGTCGCCTATGAATTATCAGCATTGCACCGTTGGAAAATCAAAAAACAGGAGAGACCTCCAGCCACAAAAAAGAGTTTTGAGGGGATGATCGGTCATCTCGAAGAGGTTTTACGGACGATCGGCTATCTGGATAGACAAAATCCGTTTCGGAATCTGGTCATCCTGCGCAACCTCTTCCGCAAGGTCCGACCGAACGAACAGGAGATTTGCCAACTCCGTGCGATTTACCGGAAGGTTATGTATATGGCACGGAAAGGATAAGTTTTGACATATGATAACCCGTGAAATCTCATCCCCTGAAGATCTAAAGGCTGCTTTTATAGTCATTAAAGAACTTCGACCCCACCTTTCCTTTGAAGAGTACAGTTCCATTTATCAATCGGCTCGGGAACGAGATGATTATACTTTGGCCGGAATTTTTGATCAGCAAAAGTGTATTGCCGTAATGGGTTATCGGGTACTTTATGACTTTGCTCATAAGAAACATTTTTATCTGGATGATCTCGTCGTGCTGCCTAGCCACCGTTCACAAGGGATTGGCGAGCGGCTTTTGAAATATGCCGAAGAAATAGCCCGAAAGCTAAAATGTGAAGAACTTCGTCTTTGCACAGGGACGCAGAATGTCAGAGCCCAGAAGCTCTATGAAAAGTGTGGGTGGGTAGCAAAAAGCATCGCCTATAAAAAGAAACTGTAATCGGCTAATTCCTCAAAAAATGGCAAGTTCG
Source organism: Deltaproteobacteria bacterium (assembly GCA_030649435.1). Classification (GTDB taxonomy): domain Bacteria; phylum UBA10199; class UBA10199; order JACPAL01; family JACOUP01; genus JAUSKE01. Next base: position 1,442 of record JAUSKE010000073.1, on the reverse strand, counting down.
GCTATTGGTTTTTTATTGACATATTTAACATATTGAATATTTGCTATAATGAATGTATACTGTCCTGGAGCATAAGGAGGTTGCCAAGGCATTTAAACGGGTCCCTGCTGAAATAAAGAGAAGTTACTTGGCTTGGAAGCGCATTGTCGAACTTGAGGGGCCACAGGGATTGAGGTTGATTAAAGGGTTCCATGACGAAACTCTTAAGGGTGAGTGGGGCGGGTTTCGCTCCTCTCGTCTGAACAGGCAATGGAGGGTGATTTATAAAATAGATAAGGACCAATTGATTGTTTACGTCGTGGAGATCAATCCACACAGTTACTAGGGGCGATTTTATGAAAAAAAAGATCAATAAAAAAGATTTTGTAATAGGGGGGGATCCAATCTCGATAACGCCGGGGGAAATGCTGGCTACCCTTCGTAATTTGCAGGGATTGACTCAAGGAGGGTTGGCCAAGTTGACCAACATGACCCAGGCCAATATTTCCAGTATGGAATCAGGCCGTCAACAGATTGGTCGAGACAGGGCGCTTGTCTTGGCGAAGGCTCTTAAAGTTCATCCCGCGGTAATTATGTTTCCGAATTACAGTGTTCAAGACGAAGCGGCCTAAGATTTCGAGCCGTTGACCGCCTTGACAAGGGGCCTTTGACAGACCTACACTACCCACTAGGTAGGGAGAAAAACCATGTTCGGTAAATTTTTGAAAAAAGAGGAAGAGAAGAAGGGATCAGCACTTCCGGCCCATGGTTCGGGACCGGCCAAGGGCGCCTTGCCCAGTTATTCCCCACCTGCCGCTCCGCGAGCGACCGCCCCGACCATCTCCGTTTTCCCTGAACCGACACCGAATCCGGCCAGCATGAAATTTAGTATTATGGGAAAAACAATCCTGCCAATCGGGGCGCTTGATTTCCCGAACGTTGAATCGGCGACCGAGGCGCCACTAGCCCAAGAGATGTTTGCTATTTCCGGTGTGTGCGGAGTTTTGTTAGGAACCAACTTTGTAACGATTACAAAAACCGGCGAAGTGGCTTGGCCAGATCTGATCGATACGGTGATTGAACGACTGACGGCGTTTCTTCAATCCGGAAAACCGTTGGTTCATTTTCCTGAAAGAATTTCTTCATCCGGTTCTGAATCGGCCAGTGAGGTTGAGCAGAAGGTCCGCGAGATCCTCGATCGGGAGATCCGTCCCGCTGTCGCTCGTGATGGGGGGGATGTGACCTTTTACAGCTACAGTGACGGGGTGGTCACCTTGAACCTTCGTGGCTCGTGCAGCAGTTGCCCCAGTTCCGTGATGACCCTCAAGATGGGGATTGAAACCAGGCTCCGGGCCCTCATCCCTGAAATCACCGAAGTAATCTCCTTATAATATCTGTTCGTTCTGGATGTTGACAACCTCGGCCTGATGCTGCCATAAGGGCCCATCATGCCAGTTCCGGTT
>JAUSKE010000055.1 GCA_030649435.1 Deltaproteobacteria bacterium | reverse complement strand
AGGGAGGTGATATTCAAATGAAGCGTTTAATGACACTATTCATCGTCGGTGCATTCCTCATGGGTGCCGGTCTCGTTTCTGCCGGTGACAAGCCAGTCGCCGCTGAAGAAAAGGCGGCTCCAGCAGCCGCTGCCTCAACAGCCAAAGCCGCTCCGGCAGCAGCCAAAGATAAGGCTGAGAAGCCAGCTAAGGCGCATGGCAAGCATCACGGGAAAGAAAAGAAGGCCAAGTAGGGGAGTTTTATTTTTGTAGGGGCGTCCGCCTGAAGCGGACGCCCCTACTTATTTTATCGCCGCCGACCGCCAAAAAGGCGGAGGAGCATAATGAAGAGGTTGATGAAGTCGAGATAAAGCGCGAGTGCTCCCAAAATGGCCGCTTTGGCATACCCTTCGTTCTCTTCCTGAAAACTGGTCGCCATCACTTTTAGCTTCTGTGTATCGTAGGCGGTCAATGCCACAAAGATCACAACACCAATAACGGAGATCATGAAGTCAAAGGCGCTGCTCCGAAAGAACATATTCACCAGTGAAGCGAGGATGACTCCAAAAAGTCCCATGATTGCCATCTGACCGATCTTGGTCAGGTCCTTTTTGGTGAGTGCCCCGTAGAGACTCATCCCGGCAAAGGTTCCCGCTGTGATAAAAAAGACCTGAGCAATTGATTGACCACTATAAATCAAAAAAATCGAAGAAAAAGTTAACCCGTTTAAGGCGGCGTAACCTAGAAAGAGTGCCGTGGCGGTGGTCGAACGAAGGTGGTTGATCCGTGCCGAAAGAAAGAAAACTAGCCCGAGTTGTGCCAGGACAATCATCATGAGATTCCCAGAACTTTCGAAAATCTTTTTCTGGATCTCTGGGTGACTAAAAACATACGAGGCGACAAAACCGGTCAGCGTCAATCCAAGGGTCATCCAGGTGTAGACCTTGGAGAAAAATCGGCTGACTGCCTGTGTGCCGACCGATGTTTGGACGACAATATCTTGTTGGTTCATAAAATCTCCTTAATGTAGGGCTGGTAACTCAACCGGCTCTTGAAAATTTGTAACACTCTGGTGGGCCGCGACCTGTCGTGCAAAATCGATAAACCTTTTGGCCTGTGGAGACTCCGGGTCTTTCACAACAACCGGCCGTCCCTCATCACCACTCACACTCGTCGTTGTCTCGAGAGGGATTTCACCCAACAAGGGTATCCCTAGCTTCTCGTACCGATCGGCCGCCCCCCTGTGAAAAATCTCGTGGTGCGTCTGGCAGTTGGGGCATTCAAAAAAACTCATGTTCTCCACGAGCCCTAAAAGCGGCACCTTCGTGACCTCAAACATCTTGATGGCCCGCTTCACATCTGCCAACGCCACATCCTGCGGTGTTGTCACAACAACAGCCCCCGAAAGCGGGATCAACTGGGCGAGTGAAAGCTGAACATCCCCCGTACCGGGTGGCAGGTCGATAATCAGATAATCAAGGGCTCCCCACTCGACCTGTTCCAAAAACTGTTGAAGCATCTTTCCCAACATCGGTCCGCGCCAGATAATCGCCTCGGTTGAGGGGAGCAAGAACCCCATCGACATAATTTTGATCCCGTACCGTTCAATCGGTTCGATCCGGCTGTCACCAATAATTTTTGGCTTCTCCTCCTCCTTCACACCAAACATCATCGGCAGAGACGGCCCGTAGATATCGGCGTCGAGAATCCCAACCGAGGCCCCTTCACTCTTGAGGGCCAAGGCAAGATTCACCGCAACGGTTGACTTCCCAACCCCTCCCTTGCCGCTCCCAACGGCGATCACATTCTTGACGCCGGGGATCCTTTTGTCGTTCGCAGAAGGGATTCTTCGAGATTTGACCTCTGCACTCCAGGTCACTTCGATGGTTCCTACTTCCGGGATGGCTGACTTAATTTCACGATCAATCTCATTCTTAATGGTTTCCTTCAAAGGGCAAGCGGGTGTGGTTAGAACCACGGTCAGGAAAAGGTCTTTCCCTTTAATGACAACATCCCGAACCATATCGAGCGAGACGATATCCCGTCCCAACTCGGGCTCCTTGACCCTCTTCAAAACCGACATCACTGTTTCTTGATTAAGCAACATGGGCACTCGTTTCACTCACCTTGGAAATTTCCGCCTCGTCATCATCGTAATGCAAGGTGACTTGGGTCCCAAAATCCATATTCCGGCGACGAGTCTCATTTACATATCTTAAGTCTTCGGCACAAATAACCTTAAATTCCTTCTCTCCATACTGAAGGGCGAGCGTCGTCACAAAGGAGCGGAGAAGAGACCGCCAACTCATAAAATCATGAGCCAGGTCTGAAAAACAGATCACAAATTCGCAAACTTTCAGCTTTTCAATCTTTTGGATGATGTTGCCAAAAATATCGCTCAAATTCTTTTCCGTCAATTCCTTCACCGGGCCAAGACCGAAAAGAAGGATTTCCTGCGAACCGATCCTCCCCCGTGATGGCATCATCAACGCCTCGAGAAATTTCCCTTCCATCTTTCCCTTAAGGATCAGCTCAGAAAGCTTCCCGTTCAACCGCCAATCCAAAAGACCGGCTTGCCCCTTGAGGGGACGGAGATCCTCAAAAAAGGTGACGACGGCTAGTCGGCCACCAGCTTCGTCAATCGGCTTGGCTGTCAAAACAAGATGAATCATTCTTTTTTACCCTTGGGAGACTCACCCTTGGCGATCTGATCCAGAACCCCATTAATGAAAGAGCCGGACTCCTCTGTTCCGAATTTCTTGGCAATCTCAATCGCCTCGTTCAAAGTAACACTGACCGGGATCTCTCGTCCATACAAAAGCTCGTACACCGCTAACCGGAGGATATTCCGATCGACCACCGCCATTCGGGCAAGACGCCAGTGAGTCGATTGTTTTTCAATGAGGTCATCGATCTCTTTTAAATGTTCGGTCGTGCCATCGACCAGTTCCATCGCAAAAGTCCTGACCTCATCTTCAATCTCCTTCCCCTTCCAGAAGAGGAGATGACGCGAGCTTTCTCCTAACATTTCAATCTGGTAGAGAACTTGCAAGGCGATCTCTCTTGATTTGCGACGATTTCCCATAGAATCAAACCTTTTTCAATTGATGAATCATCTCAAGCGCAGCTGAGGCCGCCTCTTCCCCCTTGTCGCCCCGATCTAACGCCTGCTTTTTGTTCTCAGTGGTCAACAATCCAAAGCCAACGGGGAGGCCAAAATCATACGCCACTTGGGCTATCCCACGCGACGCCTCACCGGCAACATAGTCAAAGTGGGCCGTCTCCCCGCGAATCACAACCCCCAATGCGACTAAGGCATCGTATTTACCGGACTCTGCCAACTTTTTCAAGAGGAGAGGGATTTCAAAGGCACCCGGGACAAAAAATGTCTGGATGTTGGATTTCTCAGCCCCTCTCTCTTCTAAGAAATGCCTCGCCCCTTTTTCCAACCGGAGGCCGATCTCCCGATTAAAGGTACTCACCACAAGACCAAACCTAAAATTTTTGGCGGAAAGCAAAATAGTTTTTTTGGGGGATGATCTCTGCACGGCAGTTCTTAAACTTTCTTGAGCAGATGCCCCATTTTTTCCCGCTTGGTCTTCAGGTAGCGGGCATTTTTTTCAGAAGGGGCAAATTCAATCGGCACCCGTTCCACAATCTCCAGTTTGTACCCTTCCAGGCCAACAATCTTTCGTGGGTTATTGGTCATCAACCGGATTTTGGAAAGCCCCAGGTCGGCCAAAATCTGCGCGCCGATCCCGTAGTCTCTCAAATCGGCCTTAAACCCAAGTTTCTCATTCGCCTCGACCGTATCCAGTCCTCCATCTTGGAGCGCATAGGCCCGTATCTTGTTCAGGAGCCCGATCCCCCGCCCCTCCTGACGGATATAGAGGAGGACGCCTCTGCCCTCTTTCTCGATCATCTCCATCGCACCGCGCAGTTGCGGGCCACAGTCACAGCGCTCCGAACCAAAAGTATCACCGGTCAAGCATTCCGAATGGACACGCACCAATGTCGACTCTCCCGGTTGGATTTCCCCCTTCACCAAGGCGACATGGGTGCATTGATCAACATCATTTTCATAAGCGACCAATCGAAAATCACCGGAAAAATTGGAAGGAAGATTCGATTCGACAATCCGCCGGATCAGTTTTTCCTCCTGCATCCGATAACTGATCAATTCCGCAATTGAAACAATCAGCAGGTGATGTTCGGCCGCAAATTTTTCAAGATCGGGCATCCGGGCCATCGTGCCATCCGGATTCATAATTTCCGAAATAACCCCCATCGGTTTGAGACCGGCCAGTCGGCAGAGATCGACCACCCCTTCGGTATGACCGCTTCGAACGAGGACTCCACCCTCTTTGGCACGGAGTGGAAAAACATGCCCCGGCCGTGCCAGGTCCTCTGGCCGGCAATCGTCCTGGGCTGCGACTTGAATCGTTTTAGCACGATCAGCGCTCGAAATCCCGGTGGTAATCCCTTCCGTCGCATCGATCGAAATTGTGTAGGGGGTCCCCCGCGAAGAGGTATTTTTTGAAACCATCGGAGAGAGCCCCAATCGATCGGCCCGCTCGTTCGTCATCGAAAGACAAATGACCCCGCCCGTTTGAAGGCGCATGAAGTTGATCGCCTCTGGCGTGATTTTCTCCGCCGCCATGGCGAGGTCCCCTTCATTTTCTCGCTCCTCGTCGTCAACCAGGATGACCATTTCACCCCGGCGGATCGCCTCGAGCGCTGCAACCACCTTTTGTTTCGAAGAGATTAGCTTCATATTTTAAATGGGCTCACGTCGCCCCCTCCACTGGCAAAGCCAGATGGAGCCTCCCCCTCTCAGCCCCGTTGGGGCTTGTTATTTCGTACAAAAGTTTGGCTCCATCGAGCGATCCAGTCAACCTCCAAATTGACAAGGTCTCCCACCTTCCGATCCTTGAGATTCGTGAGTTTAAGGGTATGCGGGATTAAAAAGACCTTGAAAACCATTCTCTTTTTTTGACGCATTACCTGGTTGATGGTCAGGCTCACCCCATC
>JAUSKE010000052.1 GCA_030649435.1 Deltaproteobacteria bacterium | reverse complement strand
CACCGGTAAAACAACAATGGCACGCGCCCTTTTAAACCGTTTGGGGGAAAGTGTGGATACGGCGCTACTTTTCAACCCGATTCTCTCCACGTGGGAGCTTTTATCCGCCATCAATGATGATTTTGGACAGACTGTTTCGAGCCCGTCGCATAAGGATCAGCTTGAGGCGTTGAATCGGTTTCTACTCGCCCGGTTTCAGGAAGGGAGAAATGCCCTGGTTGTTATTGACGAGGCTCAGAACCTTTCGATTGAGGCCTTGGAGATGATTCGTTTGCTCTCCAACCTAGAGACGCCGACGGAAAAGCTCTTACAAATTTTGTTGATCGGCCAACCTGAACTGGATGAAAAACTGGCCCGTTACGAACTGAGACAGCTAAACCAGAGGATTATACTGAGATCCCGATTAAAACCTATTGGGCCCGAAGATATTTCTTCTTATGTTCTTTTCAGGCTTGGTTGTGCCGGCGCAAATGTTGATAAAATTTCTTTTGAAGCAGCAGCCTTTCGTCGGATTTATCAGTCTTCAAATGGTTTGCCACGGTTGATCAATACGCTTTGTGATCGGGTCTTGATCTGTGCCTTTGTTGAAGAGACACGCGTGATTACCGAGTCTATTGTCCGGAGTGCCGAGCGTGATTTAACCCCGGAAGAGCGATCTGAAAAACCTGGTTGGAAAAGATTCCGGCGCCTTTCCTTCTTCTCACTAAGAGGTTAAATCATGTCCCTTATCCACAAGGCACTTCAAAAAGCGAAAGGGGGAGTTTCAGAAAACTCACCCTCTTCCGAGACAGGTTATCGTCCGCCTCTTCCACTTTTGGATGACAAAAGAAAGGCGGATTTTTCGTTCAGAAAAAAGAGCTTAGTCGTCCTATTAATCAGTTCCGTTCTTTTATTGGGGTACTTCAGATTTTTCAGCGGTTTTTCTTCCTTTCATCCCTTTTCAAAGGGAACGCTCCCAACAATTTCAGACAATCCGAGTGAATTAGCGCGAATGGCGGAGGAGAGTTTCACCCGAGGTCAGTATGATGTGAGTCTCCGTCTTTGGCAAAAGGCCCTTTTGAAAGGGGATAATGCCGAGTACTACAACAACATGGGGCTTACCTATAAGAAAAAGGGGAGTCTCGATCAGGCTCTTGAAAACTATAACAAGGCACTTTCCCTTCTGCCTGAATATCCTGAGTGTTTAAACAATTTGGGAGTTCTCTGGACCGCAAAGAAAGACCCTTTGACAGCAATCCGATTTTTGCAGAAGGCGATTCAGATTTCACCAGGTTATGCCGATCCGTATTTAAATCTAGCCATTGTTCAGGAAAAAGAAGGGAATCTTCAGGAAGCGGGTGAGAGTTATAAAAAGTTTCTGACGCTGGCCCAGAACCTGCCGCATGAGCTCCGGGAGAAGATTGAGAGGAAGAGTGCCCAAGGAACACCGAGATCGTGATACCTTTTGTCAAAATTTTTCTCGATCAGTTTGGAAAGAAGGATTTGGTTGGTCTTGATATCGGGAGCTGTTTGTCCAAGGTGGTCAAGGTCAAGAAGGAACCATCTGGAAAGCTGGTTTTGGAAAAGGTAGGGATTGCTCCTAACCCCTCGAACCCCTCGCAAGTACCATCCCTTCGCCATTTTATCGAGGAAAACTCACTGAAAGGGCTGGCGGTGGCCTGTAATCTCTCTGGGGAGATGCCGAGTAAAAAAATAGAAGTTCCGGTGATGCCGGAGTCTGATCTCCAACAGGCCATTCTTTGGATGATGAAGGATGGAGTTGAGGGGGATATTGATCTTTATTCGGTTCGGTCGCTACTCCTGGACGAACTAACGATAGGAGACACCCAAAAGCAGATTCGATTAGTGCTAGCCATTAAAAAAGAGGTTGTGACGAGTAGGGTCACCTTGCTTCGTCAATTGGGCCTCGTCCCAGTATCACTTGAACCAGATGCCACAGCTCTCTTGGCGGTTTTTGATGCCAACGAAGAGTGGGAAAAAGGCAAGAAATATGTCTTTGTCGATCTTGGGACTTCAAAGACTCTTTTTTTGATTTTTTCTGATCAAAAACTTTTATTTTACAGGACTCTTCCGATCATTCTCCCTCATTACGAGAAATCCCTGGAATGCCAGAATCTTTTTGGACAGTTGGCTGTCGAGATCCAGAGGGCGGTTGACGCCTTTTGCATCCTCTTTCATATTGATAAGGTTGAGCGGATAGTCCTTGCCGGGGGAGGGACCCTTTTCCCGGAGATAGCCACGTACCTCTCGAAGAACATGGGGATTGAAACGACCATTTTTGACCCATTCAAGAAAATTCAGGTCCCCTTGGGATTGGAACCTGCCCTGAAAGATCAGAGACCTCTCTATGCCATTGCAACCGGTCTTGCTTTAACGGAGATGAGAAGAGGATGACTGTCCCCAGGATTAATTTTATTGAAGGTCGAAAATGGGTTTTAACCTATCAGCACATGATTGTTCTTACTTTTTCATGGCTTGGTTTTCTCCTTTTTTTGGGTGTCATCCAGATCGGTTACTTCCATTATCTCCAGTGGAAAAGCCAGTCTATTGAGCAGGAGATTATTGTCCTCAAATCGGAGACAGTGTTTGCTGCCCAGAAGATGACTGCGATGCTGAAGGGTCAGGGGCCTGGTTATAGCCGTATCTATAATCTCTTTGAAAGAAGAGTTCGATGGTCTCCCTTGTTAACTGAACTGACCCGTCGGACACCGCCGCGACTCTGGTTGGTGGAAGTGAGCAGCCGCGACAAAGACTCAGAGCAGAAAGTATTAACCTTAATGGGGTTGACTCATCAGACTCCTGTTCTCTCAGAATTTTTAAGATCTTTGTCCGGGATCAAAAATCTTAAAAATATCACCCTCCTGTCATCGGAGAAAAAAGAAGAGGGTTTAATCCGATTTTCAATCCAGTCTGATTTTTTACCGTAATGATTGCAGGAACTCAGTAAACGAAGTATAAGAAGGTTATTTATGCCCTTTCAAAAATGGCAACAGGTTGCCAATACCCAACAAAAACTAGTTTTTTTGTT
>JAUSKE010000050.1 GCA_030649435.1 Deltaproteobacteria bacterium | reverse complement strand
TTGGTGATCACGGCAATCGTCGGGGAGAGTTTCATGAAGGAGCCGTCCGATTCGTCCGCTTCGGCAACCATGAATTCCCCTTTTCCAAGGCGGGCATTCCCTCGAAGGCTTCGGACACGTCCACCGACGACGACGGTCGGGTCGAAACCTCCCTCATTCAAGACGGCGGCAACGAGTGAGGTGGTGGTGGTTTTACCGTGGGTTCCGGCAATGGCGATGCCGTATTTCAATCTCATCAGTTCTGCCAGGATCTCGGCGCGTGCAACGATCGGTATATTTTTTCGGGTCGCCTCCTCAATCTCATGGTTTCGCTTGGAGATCGCGGAGGAATAGACAACCACTTGTGCCGAGTCGATGTTGTGAGCATGATGATGGTAAAAGATCTTAGCGCCGCGGCGCCGGAGACGTGCCGTGATCGGCGTCCGCTTTAGGTCGGAGCCACTCACTTTGTACCCCAGGTTCAAGAGAATTTCGGCCAAACCACTCATCCCGATCCCTCCGATCCCAACAAAATGAATTTTCTCAATCGTTTTATACAATGGAATAAGCCTCTTCCACGATTTTAGCCCCTGCGTTCGGTCGCCCCAAACGGGCTGCGGCCGCCACCATTGTTTGCAAAAGCTCCGGATTTTTCAAAAACTCCTCCAAGATCAGAGCAATCCTTTTTCCAGTGACTTCCTCATTCAGAAGGATTCGAGCCGCTCCGGCCTGGACAAGGGCTTCCGCATTTTTTTGTTGGTGGTTATCGGCCGCGAAACGGTACGGGATCAGAAGAGAAGCGCGACCACAGGCGGCAAGTTCCGTGACGGTCATCGCACCGGAACGGGCAATCACAAAGTCCGCTTCCTTATAATAGCGTCCAATCTCCTGAATGAATGGAAAAACCTCTGCTTGAAATCCCCCCTGACGGTACGCCTCCTTCACCCAGGGATAATCTTTCTCTCCGGTCTGGTGGAGAAAACGGATCTTGTCGCGGAACAGGGGCGAAAGCGCCTCAGTGACCGCCTTGTTGATCGGTGTTGCTCCTTGGCTGCCACCCAGAATCAGGACGGTGAAGAGTTGGCTTGTCTTAGTAGTTGTTTTGAATTGTTCCAGAATCTCTTGTCGTACCGGATTCCCAAGACAACTGACCTGGCGTTTAAAATAAGAGGCCGATTCTTTGAAGTGGGTAAAGATCCGGTCGGCAAAGCGACCGAGAATCCGGTTGGTGAGGCCCGCGACCGAATTTTGTTCGAGGAGGATGACACGGCGTCGGAGCATCGAGGCCGCCAGTACGACTGGTCCTGAACTGTAACCTCCGACCCCAACCACAAGGTCTGGCTGAAAACGGCGGATCAGTTTTTGGCAGTGCCAGAGAGAAGCGGGGATCCCCAAAAAGGTCCGAAGGCGTCCCAAGAGTGATTCTCCCTTGAGACGACGGATCGGTATAAGGGAGAGAGGATACCCCTTTTCGGGAACCAATTTTCGTTCAAGCCCTCTCTCGGTACCAACAAAGAGAATTTCACTCTTCGGATCCCTAGCGCGAAAAGCATCCGCTAGCGCCAACCCCGGAAAGATATGTCCTCCTGTCCCTCCTCCTGCGATCATAATTTTCACCTAGTTGCGACTTCTCCCCTCTGATGGGTCTTGTTGTTGCGACGAAATGTTCAATAAAATGCCGACCGCCATCAGCGACATCACGAGTGATGTTCCTCCATAACTGACAAAAGGAAGTGTGAGTCCCTTGGTTGGGACAAGCCCCATGACGACCCCAATGTTAAAAAGCCCCTGAAGACCAAAGAGGATGCCGATCCCACTCGCGAGGTAAGTGGCGAAGAGATCAGGCCCCTTCCAGGCGATCACGAAGGTTCGGTAAATAAAGATGCCAAAGAGGACCAACATGATCACAACCCCCAGAAAGCCTAACTCCTCGGCCACCACCGAAAAGATAAAATCGGTGTGGGCCTCCGGGAGGTAGAATAATTTTTGTTTGCCCGCGCCAAGCCCTTGCCCCCAGAAACCACCTCGTTGAACAGCCACGAGGGATTGAATGAGCTGAAATCCAGCTTCATTTTTATGGGCCCAGGGGTTCATAAAGGCGAGTAGCCGTTGTCGCCGGTAGGGGACGGAGGCGATCATTAAGGTGAAGGCCGGAATAGCGAGCAAAACTTCTGTGGTGAGATAAGAAAGGCGCGCCCCCGCGATGAAAAAAAGGATAAAGACAGTCGCGGTCATGAGGAAGGCGTTGCCGAGATCTTTCTGCAGGAGAACGACCGAGATGAAGAGACCCGACAGGATCATCGGTGGGACGAAACCAATCAGGAAAGAACGAATTTTCTCCTTCTTCTTGGCGAGGGCATAGGCGAGGTAAATCACAAGAACAAGCTTGGATAATTCTGACGGCTGAAACGAAAAAACGGCGAGATTGATCCACCGGTGGGCCCCACCCACTTTTTGCCCCAGATGGGGGACAAAGACCGCAACGAGAAGAAGCAGGCTCAGGATGAAGAGCGGGTAAACGATCTTTTGGTACCATTGGTACGGGATTTTTCGGGTGACGAAGAGGGCGATAAAACCGATCACGGCATAGAGGATCTCTTTTTTCAGAAAGTAGGCACTCTGATGGTATTTCTCTTTGGCGAGTATCGCGGAAGAGGAATAGACCATCGTGAGCCCAAACCCAACCAGGAGGACAACGGCGATGAACAGCGTGTAGTCAAAAGATCGTTTCATAGTCGCATCACCAGGTTTTTGAAGGTTTCTCCGCGGTGCTCAAAATTTTTGAATTGGTCATAGCTGGCGCAGGCGGGGGAGAAGAGAATAATATCTCCCCAGGCGGCGTCTCCTGAGACGAGGTAGACCGCCTTTTCCAGTGTCTCGGCGATGACGGTTTTGGTTTGTCCCCCCAATTCGCGGCGGATCTTCTCAGCCGCCTCTCCGATCAGGTAAAGTCCCTTTAGTTTTTTTCGGGCAACCGTTTTGAGTGGCTTGTAGTTGGAACCTTTATCCCTCCCTCCAGCAATCAAGAGGACTTTTTTGTCTGGGAGACCGGCCAGGGCCATCAAGGTCGCACTCACATTGGTCCCCTTGGAGTCGTTGTAGTAGGTGACCCCGTTCGTTTCGCGGACGTATTCCATCCGGTGTTTCAACCCCAGAAAACTGTCCAATGTCCCTTGAATCGATTCTACCGAAACACCGAAGTGACGAGCGGTGGCAATGGCGGCCATCATGTTTTCTTTATTGTGAAGACCGGTCAGGTGGTTGTTTCGGGCAAGATAAACTTCTTTGTTTTTGCCAAACTGGTAATTAATTTCTGAACCGTTCAGAAAAAGCCCACCCGGTATTTTCTTTTGTGAACTGAAAAAACACTTCTTGGCCTTTGTTTTTCTGGCGATCGCGAGACAATATTTATCGGAGCCATTTCCGATGAAGAGGTCATTCTTGTCCTGGTTCTTAATGAGGCGGGCCTTCGCTTTAACATAATCGGTAAAGCGGCTGTAGCGATCGAGATGGTCGGGGGCGATGTTCAAGAGGACAGCCACCTTGGGGTGAAAACTCTGAATCGTTTCGAGTTGAAAACTGCTCACCTCAACAACCAGAAGGTCGTTATTCCGAGAGGGTTCGACGAAGTCGATGAGCGGTGTCCCAATATTCCCCCCCAGGAGGACCCGTTTCCCTCCTTTCTTTAACATTTCGTGAATGAGGGTCACGGTAGTTGACTTCCCATTGGTCCCTGTGACCGCAATGATTGGGATGGTGATCGCGCGACAGGCCAGTTCCATCTCGCCCCAAACGGGGATCTTCTTTTTCAACGCTTTTTTAATCCCTGGTAGGTCTGTTGGCACGCCCGGTGAGAGAACAATGAGATCCTGTTCTTCAAAAATCTTCGGAGGGTGGCTGCCAAAGACTTTCTTAATTGTATTGGAGGTGAGCAGTTGAAGTGAGGTCGGATCCAGTCTGGTTTTTAGTTCTTCTTCGCGGCGGGCATCGGTAACAGTCACAAGGGCCCCCTTTTGGTGTAGAAAACGGAGCGCCGAGAGTCCCGATTTGCCGAGCCCCACAACAAGAACTTTTTTCCCCTTCATTGAGTCAATCTTAAATTCCATAAGTCACCTCAATTTCAGTGTCGCGATCGCAATCATTGAGAGAAGGAACGAGATAATCCAAAAACGGACACTCACCTTGGCTTCAGGCCATCCCTTCAGTTCAAAATGGTGATGGATGGGGGCCATCCTAAAAATTCTTTTTCCTGTTAATCGGAACGAGAGAACCTGTGTGATCACGGAGACTGCTTCAACAACAAAGAGGCCACCCACAAGGACGAGTAGGATTTCATTTTTGGTTTGCAAGGCGATCAGACCGAGCAAGGCCCCAAGTGGGAGCGAGCCGACATCCCCCATGAAAATCTCAGCGGGGTAGGTATTGAACCAGAGAAAGCCAAGCGAAGCGCCGATCACCGCACCGTAAAAGACTGCCAGCTCTCCGGTCCCGGC